>CALAPG010000387.1 GCA_937889485.1 uncultured Moraxella sp.
GGGTTTTATTGTGTATTGAAACGCCGCCTGATAGTATCGATCCTTATTGGCAAAGCTTACCCAATGTGTTAGTTGTTTCACCCCTCCCCCACTCAGCCCATCCTGAAACCACAACTTAACGAATGCGAACCATGATGCCTGCTACTTTTGCCACCGATATTTTTGCTGATATGCCTATCGTAAAACCGTATGCGCTGATGGATTTGGATGATACGTTGTTTCAGACACAGCGAAAAATCGAGGCCTGGCAGTTACCTACTCAAGGGTTGGTCACCGCCACGGTCAACAAGCAAGGTGAACCGCTGAGTTTTTTTACGAAAAAACAAGCCCAGTTTTTTGCTTGGCTACAACACAGCACGGAGCTTATTCCAGTAACAGCACGTGATACCGCAGAGATATTACGGGTAAAACTGGTATTTAGTAGTTGGCAGGTGCTGAGCCATGGCGCGGTGATTTTGACGCCTCACGGTCAGCCGTTGACAACTTGGCAGCAGCAGATGCGAACACGGCTATTGCCTGCGCAGCCACCGCTACAGCAAATAATAGCTTGGCTTACTCGCCAGCAGCAAGAGGACTGGCTAGTCACGCCTCACTATGATTATTTTGGTGAGGATAAATTGATGATTTATGTGGCAGTCAAACATCGACATAAAAGCTCGCAAGCGCTCACTCAGCTAGCAGCCAGCATTAGCAACGAATTTAAAGATTTTAACCACCATTTTTATACGCACGTCAATGCCAATAATTTGGCAATTTTACCCCATGTGGTGGATAAAAAACACGCGGTTCATTGGCTACAATTACACCATCTTGACCCACAACGTGCAAGTTTTGGTTTTGGGGATAGTTTGGCAGATTTGGGATTTTTGCAGCAGCTTGATTGGTATGGCACCCCCAAGCGCGGGCAACTTCATGACACAATCAGCGAGGCGATACTATGACACAGCACACGATACCGCCCATACTAACCTGCGGCAGTTATTTATCCACGGATGTGACGCTACTGCTAGACATGGTTGATGCCAGCCATGTCATTGACATTGACCCGCGCCAAAAAGAGCAGCTCATCCAATCAGGGCAGCAGCATTATTCAGAGATGTTGACGCTAGAGCAGCCGCCAAGCGCCGCCCATGAAGCACTTTATCAGCAAGCATTACAGCAAGGTCAAGGGCGAATGGCACAGGCAATTGCCAGCCTTGCTGCCAGTTTACAACGGTTATTTGTGGGGAAAGTGACCGCCAAGCACCCGTTAATTTTGGTGAGCCTTGTACGTGCAGGGCTGCCTGTTGGGGTGCTGTTACAGCGCGCTTTGGCAGACGCTACCACCCCTTATCCGCTAACAAGCCGCCATTATGGGGTCAGTATTATTCGTGATCGCGGTATTGATCCTGTGGCGATGCAGTATCTATTGACCCAATATCCCCATAGCCCACTGGTTTTTGTGGATGGCTGGACGGGTAAAGGCGCTATTTATGGCGAGTTGCAGCGTAGTTTGGCAGTATTTGACCAGTCGGTGCATCATCACCAAATTTTTCACCAAGGCGATGGGGTGATGCCATTGGTGACGCTTGCCGACCCAGCAGGGGTGGCGTGGCTCACTGCCAGCAGCGATGATTGGCTGATACCCTCAGGGTTATTAAATAGCACGGTATCAGGGCTTATTTCTCGTACTTTATATCAACCTGCCAATAAAGGGCTGCACCAGGCCGTTTTTTATGAGGCTTTAGCACCTGTTGATCATACCCTTGAATTTGTCCATGTTATAGACACTTTGCGCCAGCAAATTGGGCAACCTCCTCAGTTGCAACCTACCCCCACACCCACCTTTGTCACACGGGCGCTGATTGCAGCACTGGCAACACGTTTTGCTATTACCAACCCAAATCGCATCAAACCCACTATTGCTGAGGCAACGCGCGCTGTCTTGCGGCGCGACCCTGATTGCGTGTTGGTCAATGACCGTGATTGCCCAGCGGATACGGCGTTACTACGTCACCTTTGTGAGGCGCGCCATATTCCGCTCATCGAAGATGATAGTATTGCGCCTTACCGCGCGGTAACTTTGATTAAAAAAAGAACATCATAATTTGGCAGTTTGGCAGTGATTTTTTGCTTTTGTCCGTTTGGCGTTGGTGTTGACGGCATAATTTTTGACCCTATTAATCCATAGATGAGCCTTATGACTTTATTACCTTTTGCAAGTCCACCCAAGCCGCTAGCCTTACCAACGCTTAACCCTTATCGCCTTGGTGCCACCCTTTATATGCCCGCCACACGGTCGGATATTTGGGAGATTATTTCACGGCAAAAATTGCCGCATATTGATAGTATTGTGCTATGTTTGGAAGATGCGATTACAGACAGCGAAGTGGTGCCTGCGCTTGCCAATCTCGCTGCGCTGCTGGCTACTTGGCAGGCACACCAAGACCGTCATCCCTTTGAGCGTCTACTACAGCGTCCACTGGTTTTTGTGAGACCCCGTAACGCCATGATGTTGGCGCAATTGAGCAACCTTGCCCATATTGCGTGTTTAGATGGGTTTGTGCTACCCAAAATTGATATGTCCACGTTGGCAGATTGGCGGGTGGCTTGCCAAGATTTGCCCAGCGAGCAGTTTTTGATGCCAACCCTTGAAACACGCGCTATTTTTAACCCCGTGCACAATCATGAGCTGGCGTTGGCGTTGACGGAGGCATTTTACCAAAGTATTTTGGCGTTACGGGTAGGCGGTAATGATTTGTTTGCTTGCTTGCGGCTGCGGCGTCCTGCAAGTGCGACTGTTTATCAGTCACCTGTCGGTGCGCTGATGTATCAGCTAATTGCATGTTTTGTGCCGTATGGCTTTTATTTGACGGCGCCTGTGTTTGAATATTTGGATAAAGCGCAATTGTTAGCGGCTGAGCTACGCCAAGATGTGGAATTAGGATTTGTGGGCAAGACGATCATTCATCCCACCCAAATTGACAGCGTAAAACAAGCTTTTGGCGTAAGCGCCATTGAGCTAAGCCAAGCCCAAGCGATTTTGGCAAAAGATGCCAAAGCCGTATTTAAACAAAACGATAGCATGCTTGAACCTGCCACCCACCGTGCTTGGGCAACGCATATTTTACTACGCGCTCAAGCCGCTGGTAATGGGGCGGAAACTAGTACTGGTACTTGCCCGCCACCATTTGATCAATCATACAGTATCAGGCAAGGTGATTTAGGCTGATAGTCATACTATCAGACAATTTTTTAGCGCAGAAAAGTAGGTTACTTTCTTGGGCAGGTATTAATGCCTAGTAACGTATAAAGGGCACAAAAACCCGATAAGCCTGTCAATAACGGCAGTAGCCCAACTGCGCCCCACCATGATTGGTTATAGACCCCAAGTCCAATAATGACTAAGCCTATAATAACTCGAATAATTCTATCTACATGTCCTTCATTGGTACGCATAGCTAACTCCTTGATGATGATAGATTATCAGGTAAGGTGATAAGGCAGACCCATGACGCTGACGGGTCAAGCCCAAGGGATCACCAGTAAAATTAATAAAAATTCGGTTCGTTTGGCTGCACCACCGCAAACCCTTGCGCGTGCCACGCTTCAAAACCACCCGCCATTGATAACACATTGGTGTATCCTAACGTTTGCAGCGCTTGGGCAGACAAGGCAGCGCGTCCGCCCGTTTTACAATAGACAATGATAGGTGCTTGTAAATCACTGACCGTATCACCTATTTGAAACTCCAAGACACCCCGCGGCAAGTGCAGCGCTTTGGGTAGATGCCCTTGATAATACTCGTCAATCTCGCGCACATCAATGACAATGGGCGCGCCCGTAGCGGCATCTAGGCGTGCTGACACCGCCTCAGCGTCAATCTCGGTAATCTGCTCTTTGGCTTGGGCGACTAAAGTTTGTGGGGTATGCATAAGGATTCCGTTTGCTTAGGTCTATGATTTACTATTATTGGGCAACTGTGTATTGGACTGCTTTTTGCTGATCTAGTGCTGATTGGTCAAGCTAAGGGGCAAATAAGCCGCCCTGCCATTGCCGCTAAGTCCATGATTAATGCGCCGAAAACTCATCAAACGCGGCAATCGCATCGGCAGCATACATCATAGCAGGGCCGCCGCCCATATAAACGCATACCCCTAAAGTATCACTAACTTCTTCACGAGTGGCGCCCAATTTGACCAGTGCGCGCATGTGAAAACCAATGCAAGCATCACAGCGCTGTGTCACCGCAATTGCAAGAGCAATCAGCTCTTTTTGTTTTTTGTCCAACGTACCATCATCGGCGGCAACGGTTGCCAACTGGCTAAATGTTTGGATGACTTTTGGGGTGTCTTTGCTAAGCTTTGCCATGTTGCTAGCCACGCGCTTGGTAATATCGGTATAAGATTTTGACATGAGATCATCGCCTTGTATCAAGTGAACGGTTAAAATAAATATGCCCTACCCCTACTCATTTTAATTTACCCACCGCCAAACGGTGATGACCGTTTATTAGGATGAATCAAAGCAGCGGCACAGAGTGGCAGAGTAGTATTGATATGCCATCTCTCAATAATATACATTATTGTATAATATATTTCAATATATAATATGGCATTATCTGTGCCAACTACTGACTCCCATACGCTACTTGACCAAGTGATATACCATAAATAGCTGAACTTGCTGCGCCCAATGTGCGTAAGTCAATGCACTGGGATGAAAACCATCTTTGGCAAACAGCTGCTGGCGGCTAATATCTGAGGTGGGAATATGAATGGCTAAAAAATGAACGTGCGAGCGCGTGTTTGCTATAGCAGCTGTGGTCTGTGTCGTACTGCTCTGCATAACTGGGTAGTCGATGGAGGACTTAACAACTGTAGTTTGAGTGATTTGCTGCTGCAAGGCATGGTCTAATCGGCTTGCCATATCACCAATCAGATAATTGAGCGGTTTTGGTAAAGCGGGCATTTGCTGCATAGGAGGCAAACCCATAAAAACAATGTGTTTGGCTTGAAATTTTCGCTGCAAGATAGCGATAATGGCTTGAATATTGTGTTGCCAGTGTTTAGGTGAGATATTTTTTACTGTGTCATTAACCCCAATGCTGATGACCGCTATATCCACAGCAAGACTTGGCATTATATACAGGCGCTGCAGCAGCTCAAAGCTGGTGTGCCCCGAGGTAGCATGTAGCTGCCAATCAATATACGCATACTGAGAAGCCAATAGAGGCTGCTCGCTCAAAGCGGTGACTAACTGCCCTAGCAGCGCCTGCGACTGATGAGCAACACCCACGCCCGCCGCCGCGCTATCGCCTAGTACCAATAGCCGCAAGGGCAGGTCATTGTTGGTAGTAGGCGTGATAAAAGCGGTGACACCTTCGCGAGCACCTTTGGGTTCATCTAGCCGTAGACCGTCACGTTTGACTTGTTTGGCTTGATACCAATAAAGCGGGCTTAACAGTCGATGCTGCCATGACCACACAGAAGATATATTTTTCACATTACGGCGACCTTATTCGCTAACAAAGGCAATATTGGTCAGCTGATTGTCACTGGCAGCTGCCAACACCTGCGCTACCGTATCATATCGACTATCTTTGTCTGCCCTTAACTGAATGGTTGGGGGGGTGTCAAGTTTACCCTGTTCTGCCAATTTGACCTTTAGCGTATCAAGCGTCATTGGCGCATCATCCCAAAATAACTGACCTTCTTTGGTGATGCTTACTTGTACCACTTTGGGCGGCGCTTGGTTGATTTGCGCCGATGTTTTTGGCAAACTTAGCGGCACCGTTGGGTTTAGAACCGTGGCGGTTACCAAAAAAATTATCATAAGCACTAGCATGATGTCAATGAGTGGAATCAAGTTGATTTCATTCATGCCAGATGGCTCTTCGCTGTCGAGTTGAAATGCCATAGTCATAATCCTTACACCAAGTATTTTGTGATGATGTTTAAGATCG
>CALAPG010000388.1 GCA_937889485.1 uncultured Moraxella sp.
ACAACTTTGCAGAGGTGGGTAGCCCAACCAACGAGGCAGGGCCGCGTGCTACTCTAATGGCGGCTTTGTTTGCAGGACAAGGTTACATTGTCATTTCACCCAACTATGCAGGCTATGATAAATCCTCATTGGCTTATCACCCGTATCTCAATGCCACACAGCAATCTCATGAAATGGCAGACGCGCTAAAAGCGGGGCGTTATGTGATTAACCAAGCCAATCCAACCACCAAAGTAGGCGATGATGGCAAATTATTCATTACAGGCTATTCACAAGGCGGTTATGTCACTATGGCAACGGCGCGCTATTTAGAAAGTATTAAGGAGCCTGTAACAGCGGCTTTGCCAATCTCGGGCTCCTATGCGATGGCGGCGTTTGGTGATGTAGTGTTTGGCGGTAAAGTCATGCTGGGTGCTACGTTTTTTGCACCGATGATGGCACGCAATTATCAAGCACAGTATGGCGACATTTATAACAAACCCAGTGATATCTTTGCCCTTGCCAATGCCGACGAAATTGCGACATTGTTACCTAGCAAATCAATGACAGACTCACAAATCATTGGTAGTGGTAAACTGCCAGCATCAGCAATGTTCCAAAATAACCCAACGGGTAATCTAGAGTTAGACAGTGTATCACCTGCCGATCCAACCTTTGGCTTTGACCATAACCGTTATTTGATACAAAACAATTATCGGTTGGCTTATCTTACAGATATGAAAAAAAATGTGGACTGGGCAATTCCTTATTTACAGGGTATGACAAAATTGATTCCAATCGCCGCCACGACGCCTGAAAATCCATTGCGTAAAGCGTTAAAGGCTAATGACTTGCGCGGTTATTTGCCAAATGCGCCCGTGATTATGTGCGGTGGCAACCAAGATCCTATGGTGTTTTTTGATGTTAATACCAGCTTAATGAATGCAGTATGGCAAGCGGATAACCAAAAGACGAGCCAAACCAAAATTGGTATGATTGACATTGATATGACTAACCAAGTTACCCGTCAAAAACCACTTTACCAAACCACAGGATTTAGCCCTGTCATGGATGGCGACATTAAAGCGCAAACCACCAAAATGCAAGTAGGTTTTGCCACAGAAATGCAAAAAATCGCACAGGCTGCCGCTGCCAACGCCGTACCACCCGACCAAGCGGTAATGATGCAATATCACACGCTAGTGACGCCTTACTGTATGGGCGTGGCGCAAAAAATGTTTGCTCAATTTTAAGGCTTGGGCGCTTCCCCTCAAAAAACGTTAAAAAAACAAGTCTGGTTATTTTGCACCCATCTGTTTAATAAAGAAAAACCGCCATTATCTGGCGGTTCGTCTTTTAGGTTTTTGGGGGGGGCGTGACATGTCA
>CALAPG010000389.1 GCA_937889485.1 uncultured Moraxella sp.
ACAGCTTGATAGCAAGATGGCAAACCATCCTGCGGTGGCTATCCAAGCGCATTTTGACATGGTGGCACAAAAAGGGGAAACCACCAACCATGATTTTATCACTGACCCTATCAAGCCTGTTATTAAAGATGATTGGGTCTGGGCAAGCGATACGACGCTTGGGGCAGATAATGGTATTGGGCTTGCTATGGCATTGGCGGTGGCGTTTAGTGATGATATTGTCCATCCACCGCTTGAGTTGATTTTGACTTGTGAAGAAGAAATCGGCATGGGCGGCGTCCAAGCCATTCACCCAGAGTGGCTGACCGCACCTGCAATGATTAACCTTGACTCAGAAGATGAAGGTGAACTGTTTATTGGCTGTGCTGGCGGGCGTGATGCCACATTTCAGTTAACTTCCTCGCTCATTACCGTAACCGAGGATGTCACGCCGATGGTAATTAAGGTGAGCGGGCTACAAGGTGGGCACTCTGGTATTGATATTCATAAAGGCTTAGCCAATGCTAACTTATTACTGGCGCGCGTGCTGGCAAGCCTGTTTGGCTCATCGCCTTTTTATCTACAACACTGGACAGGTGGGGTACTGCGAAATGTGATTACGCGCGAAGCCACTGCGGCGGTGTTGGGTGATTTTGAGCGTATCAGTCAGTTGCTTCCCACTATCTTGCAAACGCTACAAGCTGAATATAAAATCACGGAACCCAACCTCACCGTTACTGTTGAAAAACTAGTAGCCACGGACGCGTTGTCACTGGCATCTACCGACCTTTCCGCTCTTAGTATAGCCGACAGTCAGCGTGTGCTTAACTTGCTGCGTAGCCTGCCCAATGGCGTGATACGCATGAGCGATAGCTTTGCCGGCGTGGTAGATACATCAATTAGCACGGGTGTGGTAAAGCTTGGCCAAACTCATGACAATAATCAAACCGCCACCCTTGAGATACGTTGTCTGATGCGATCTTTGGGTGAAACCCCAAAAGATGATATCGCCCAGCGGCTACAAGCTTTAGCAGATTTGGCAGGGGCGGCGCTAGAGTTAAGCGATGATTATCCAGGCTGGCAACCTGACCCAAATTCTAAGCTATTGGCAGTGGCAAAATCTGTGATGGCGAGTCATTTTGCAGGCGAGCCAAAGCTGCAGGTGATTCATGCCGGTCTTGAATGCGGCATATTTAAAGGTAAAGCGCCAAACATGGATATGATTTCTTTTGGTCCAAATATCCGTGCGGCACACTCACCCAAAGAGCGCGTAGAAATCGCCAGCGTGGCAAAAACTTGGCAGGTATTATTAGACTTATTAAAAGTTTTGTAATTGCTAATGATTGCTCATGCTGCTATCACAGTTGTGAAAAAATGTCGTTGCTAAGGTTTTAAATCTAGGGTTTTGAGCCTATTTTCTCAAACCGCGATACATAAAAAACCCTTGAAAATTAATATTTTCAAGGGTTTACTGATTTTCAAGGGTTTAGTTTATAGGAATGTTGGATTTTAATGCTTGTTATGCCGATGTTTTGGCACTGCTCAACACGCGTCTGGCTAATATCACGATAGCCAATACAAATGCCAATAACCCTAGCCATTGGGCAATGTTGTCCCAATTGGCAAGTTTAAGCGCCAACGGTGCATCTGAGCCACCCGTCGTGACTGACGCGGCAATAATAAACGCCATAATAACACCAATCAAGCTTTCGCCCACAATTAACCCTGCAGCAAATAACGTACCTTTGCGCTCTGCAAGCTTTAAGTTGCGCTCACGTTGCGCCGCTGCACTGTTTTTGGTGATACGGTTTTTAATCCACCATGCCAACACCGAGCCTATAAAAATCGGCATATTAATGGTAGGTGGCAAATAAATACCCATACCCACTGCCAATACCGGCAAGCTGTATTTACCCGCTGAAGTTTTGCGTAATAAGGTATCAGCGACAATCAGTACCGCACCAATCAGCACACCGATAAGGATAAAGTCCCAGTTCAAATTATGCGCAAAAATCCCCTTGGCAATCGTGGTCATCAAGGTTGCTTGCGGTGCGCCCAAGGCTTGCGAGGCATCCATATCAGGGCGAGGCAATGCCCCAGTAAAGCCGTAAGCTTTGTACAGTAGTTCTAAAATAGGGGAGATTACCAATGCACCTACCACGACACCAATCATTAACGCAATTTGCTGACGCCAAGGTGTGGCTTTTACCAAGTAACCCGTTTTTAAGTCTTGCAAATTATCATTTGAAATCGTCGCCACACATAACACCGCCGAACCACAGAATAGCGCCAACGCGGTGACAAATTTGCCATCGCCCGTGGTTAACAATTGCGGATAGGCATTGCCAACCAGTAATAAAATGAGCGAAATCACCACAATCGAGATAATACCAATACCTGAAATTGGGCTAGACGACGATCCAACTAAACCCGCCATATAACCACACGCTGCCGCTACCAAGAAACCAATGATAAAGGTGACCGCGGTACAAACCAACACCAGCAACCATGCCAAACCCGCTGGCAAGCTTGCATCCGCCACAAACTGATAGAAACTAACCGCCAATAACAACGTCATTACCACCGTCCAGCCGATCATAACCTTGGGCGATAAATCCTGCTCCATACGACTGAGGTTTGATGAATTGCCACCTTTGAGCGCCTGCATGGAAATTTTTAATCCCTCAATCATTGGCTTCATGAGCGTCAGTAGCGTCCAAATTGCGGCAACACCAATAGTACCTGCACCAATAAAACGGACGTTTTCCTTCCAGATTTTCATGGCAAATGCCGACATTTCCATGTCACTGGGCTGAGGCGTCATGCTCGTCAATATCGGCACCGCTGCACCCCAAGCAATAATGATACCCAGCAAAATAGCCATACCGCCCGCTACGCCAACTAGATAGCCTGCGCCAAGTAGCGCCAAGGAAAACCCCATGGGTAATTGGGTAATCGCCGAGCCTGCTTTAAACCAGTAGCCTGCCGAATCTGCCAATACCCTAAGTCCACCGGTCAAAAACGCTACAGTGCCTGATAACGCGCCACCAATCACAATATCCTTGGCACCTGTTGAGGCATCCGATTGAATGGGGGTATCAGCTGCGGTGTCCTGTTCGCCTGCCCGCAAAATTTCAGCAGCGGCAACGCCTTCGGGATAGGGCAAATCACTGTTTACCACCATCGCATAGCGAAGTGGAATAGTAAAAATCACCCCCAAGATACCGCCAGCGATACATAAAATAGTGGTTTGCCAAAACGGAAACCCTGTCCAATAACCGAGCATCAATAACGCTGGCAACACAAAGATAATGGACGATAAAGTACCTGCCGCCGAAGCTTGGGTTTGTACAATATTATTCTCAAGAATATTGCTATCTTTGGCAAATTTTAAAACTGCCATTGATATCACCGCCGCCGGAATGGACGAGGCAAACGTTAAACCGACCTTAAGTCCAAGATATACATTGGACGCGGTAAAGATGACAGTGATTAATGCCCCAAGAATAATGCCCCTTAGCGTCAATTCTTTGTGATTGGCATACATATCACCGATAGGCTGAACTTGCATGGGCAAATCTCCATGTAAAAGCAAAAGTTAATGGTGAGTAAAAAAAAACTTATGGATTATACTGTGTTTTATGGCTAAAACAATAACTTTTATCTAGCACCCTCACCCTCGAAACATCGAAACCCTACGGGTCTGAATATGGCTATCATTGTGCAGCAAACGTTGTTTGGCAAAGCACGCCAATAATAGTTGCGCCGCATGCATATAGATATAAGATACCTATGTGATTAGTAAAATAATAAGTCTTACCTACTAAGCAAAGAAAAATTAAGTAAAGTAAAGACAAGTAGTCAAGCATATCCTGCAGTGGCAGCCAGGGTTTATTTAGCAAGATAGATTAAAATTTTGCATCATCTGCTATATAATTCTTGCTACACACTCAGCATGTTATATCTCAATGACAATCGATTACAGTTGTATGAAGATTTGCTAATGGAAATTGAATGATTTTAAACCCCAGTAATACCCCGTTTTCAATTTGGTTGGCAGAAGGGCAG
>CALAPG010000390.1 GCA_937889485.1 uncultured Moraxella sp.
AAACCACTTTTTGCCAAATTTTACATGAGTTTACAACTCCTTTACCCATTGTGCTGGCTAATATGCCATACTGTCTAAGCGTCAAAATAAGCATCAAAACTATATTTGAACAATAACAACGGTCACAACCCTAAGGTAGCTAATCATGATTGAACTGAGTAAAAATTTTGTGGCTTTAAACATGGCAAAATTCATCTATGAAGAAGAAGCCAAGCTTGACCCCACTAAGCACAAACAAGAAGAAGATATTAAAGAGTATATCTTTGAATTATATGAAGAATGTCTAGCAGTGGTTGAAGAGAATGACAGCGCGGATTATGAGTATGAATCGCTAGACTTTGAAGAAGAGTTATCAATCCCTGAAGACAATGTGCCGCGCTAGTGGCAAGTGATAAAATAGTTTCATCATTAATAAAAAAATCGGCGACTAGCGCCGATTTTTTTATTGAGGAATTGATTAAACTAAGTATGGCTTAAGCAATGGTGGCTGCAAAATACTCTTGGTCAAAAGCCGTGATAGGAGCCGAGGTTGCGTTAACCATGGCAATATGCGCATCAAGGCGTGGTAACATACGACCAATATAATAATCCGCTAATTTGGCTTTATTGGCATAAAAATCGCCTTCTTTGCCGTGAGCGGCTTCTACCATTAGCCCAAACATATAAGCAAAGCTGACATAACCAAAGGCTTGTAGATAATCTACCGCACAGCCGTTGATTTCATCTTTATTCTGAGCTGCCACCGCAATCACAGCTTTGGTAAGCTGGTCTAGTTTGTCAGCGGCGGTCAAGATGGCTTGTTTGATCCCATGTGCTGCTTTCATGCTATTGGCAAAATCGCGCATTTCTGCGATATAACTGCTGACAAACGCGCCGCCGTTTTTGACCACTTTACGACCCAATAAATCCAGTGCTTGAATCCCGTTGGTGCCTTCATAAATCTGGGCGATACGGGTATCACGCACGATTTGTTCCATGCCCCATTCACGGATATAACCATGACCGCCAAAACATTGCTGCGCGTCAATAGAGGCTTCTAGTCCGCGGTCAGTCAAGAACGCTTTGGCAACAGGGGTCAAAAGGGCAACGCGGTCATTTGCTGCTTTTTTGGCAGCATCATCATCGCTATATTTGTTGGTATCAAGCTCTTTGGCAACATACATGGCAAAGCAGCGTGATGCTTCACTGATGGCTTTAGCATTTAAGAGCATACGGCGCACATCGGCATGAAACACAATTGGGTCAGCCGCTTTGCTAGGTTCTTTGACGCCACTGTCAGCACGACCTTGGATACGGTCTAGGGTATAAGCTGCCGCATTTTGGTAAGCAAGTTCTGCACCGCCAATGCCTTGTAGCCCCATGGTCAAGCGCTCATAGTTCATCATGATAAACATTGAGGCAAGCCCTGTATTTTCTTGACCCACCATAAAGCCTTTGGCACCGTCAAAGTTCATCACACACGTGGCAGAGCCTTTGATGCCCATTTTGTGCTCAATTGAGCCACAGCTTACCGCGTTGCGTTCGCCCATACTGCCATCTTCATTGACCAAGAATTTTGGGACGATAAATAGCGAGATGCCTTTTGAGCCAGCAGGGGCATCAGGGGTTTTTGCCAATACCAAATGAATGATATTGTCTGATAAATCATGTTCGCCTGCGGTGATAAAGATTTTGGTACCTGTGATGTTATAGCTACCATCTTCGTTTGGCACCGCTTTGGTTTTGATGATACCCAAGTCGGTACCTGCATGCGGTTCGGTTAGACACATGGTACCTGTCCACTCACCTGAGTAGATTTTTTCTAGGTAAGTTTGTTTTTGTTCCTCAGAACCTGCGTTGTAGATACACATACACGCGCCGCCAGACAGGTTAGGGTAGAGGGCAAAAGATTGGTTGGCAGTAAATACCATCTCTTCGGCAAGCATGGTGACCATTTTTGGCATGCCTTGACCGCCGTATTCTGGGTCACCGCCGAGTCCTACCCAGCCGCTCTCGGCATAAGACTGAAACACTTCTTTAAAGCCTGTTGGGGTTTTTACTTTGCCTTCACCCAAATATTGTGCGCCTTCTTCATCCCCCGAACGATTTAATGGCAATAACGTGTTTTTGGCAAGTTTTGACATTTCTTCTAAAATCATGTTGACTGTATCGTTGTCAACATGGGCAAGTTGTTCATTGTTCTGCCAAAATTCTGCAGCATTAAAAACGTCGTTTAAAATAAATCTCATGTCTTGAATAGGGGCGTTATAAATAGGCATATGTATTCCTTTAAGTGAGTAACTTAATTCGTAATGAGACAAATCCTTAGACAGACTTGGCTATCTAAGGATTCTAATAAGGCTTGTACTAGATGTCATCTTAGCATAAATTTATTGCATAACTCAAAAAAAGTTTATGGCAATGTTTATACTAAAAACTCATCCACTTCCATGCTCATAAATGGCTCAAGACCTGCATCAATACGTTTAACATAAGTTAAAGTACGTGGCAATAGTTTGGCAAAATAGAATTGAGCAGTCTTGATTTTGGCTTGGTAAAACTTGGTTTCGGTGGTGTCGCCACTAAGTGCTTGCTGGGCAACCAATGCCATGCGCGCCCACAAGTACGCCAACGTCACATAGCCACTATAGTACATATAGTCAACCGCTGCCGCCCCCACCGCGTCTGGGTTTTCGGTGGCTTGCATACCGATGCGTGCGGTCAAATCACCCCATTCTTTGTTAAGGCGTGCCAAAGGACGCACAAATTGCCCCATTTGGTCGTTGTCTTTGTTCTCTTCACAGAATTTGTAGATGACTTTGCTAAAGTTGGCAAGCATTTTGCCTTGGGTACCAAGCACTTTGCGACCTAACAAGTCAAGCGATTGAATTTCGGTAGTCCCTTCATACAAGCAGGCAATACGGGTATCACGGACGTTTTGCTCCATGCCCCATTCACGGATAAAGCCGTGACCGCCATAGACTTGCACGCCGTGGTTGGCAGCTTCGTAGCCTGTTTCTGTCAAGAAGGCTTTGGCAATAGGGGTGAGTAGTGACAGCATTTGGTCAGCATAGACTTGTGCTTCGCCTTCGCCTTTGGCAACCACATCAGAAAACTGTGATAGATAATACACAAGCGCACGTCCGCCTTCGGCAAAGGCTTTGGAAGTGAGTATCATGTTACGAACCGCAGGGTGGACAATGATAGGGTCAGCGGCTAGCTCTGGCGCTTTAGCACCACTTAGGGCACGCATGGCAATGCGGTCTTTGGCATAGCTTAAACCGCCTTGAAAAGCAATTTCAGCGGCGGTGAGCCCTTGTACGGCTGTACCAATACGTGCCACGTTCATGAAGGTGAACATGCAGTTCAAGCCTTTATTTTCTGGCCCGATGAGATACCCTTTGGCTTTGTCAAAGTTGAGCACGGCGGTGGCTGAAGCTTTGATACCCATTTTGTGCTCAATTGAGCCACAATTGACAGGGTTACGCTCACCGATTGAGCCATCATCATTGACATTAAATTTTGGTACGATAAACAGCGAGATACCTTTGGTACCTGCTGGCGCACCTGGCAGACGGGCTAAGACGATATGGACAATATTGTCTGCCATGTCGTGTTCGCCGGCTGAGATAAAGATTT
>CALAPG010000391.1 GCA_937889485.1 uncultured Moraxella sp.
ATATATGTTAATTTTTTGCAATTTTTTTCAAAAAAATAGCATTTTTTTTGCTAAAGACCCTATTTTAGAGGGCTAAAGCTATCAAACAGGGTTTTTTGGGTATGATTTCATGATTTTCCTTGTACAAATAACGTGCCCACCACACAATAATACAAGTAATTAATGTATCGTTACTCAATTACTGCAAATATCAGCTGATTCTAGAATCTGCTGTTGGTTATAATGCCCAGTTAATGATACAAACATTTGGAGATAACCGTGCGCGTGTTAAAAAAAATTTTGTTACCCAGTATGGCAATGTTGACCTTGGCAGGTGTTGTGGGTTGTTCCTCAACCACTGACACGGGCGCCATCGGGGTCAATCGCAACCAACTGCTTGTGATATCTGGTGATCAAGTACAGCAATTATCCAATCAAGCATTTCAAGAGGAGATTGCTAAGGCACGTGCCCAAGGTGTGTTAGATAAAAATCCCGCTCAACTTGATAGGCTAAAGCGTGTGGCTAATCGGCTTGTGCCGCAAACAAGCGCCTACCGCCCCGATGCCAAAAACTGGGCTTGGGAAGTGCACGTGATTAATAGTAAAGAGTTGAATGCTCATGTGCTACCAGGGGGCAAAATCGTATTTTATTCGGGAATTATTGAACGCTTAAATCTTACCGATGATGAAATTGCGGCAATCATGGGACATGAGATGTCGCATGCCTTGCGCGAGCATACGCGTGAGCGTCTTTCTCGCCAAGTTGCTACCCAAACGGGTATTGGTATTGCTGCCAGCGTGCTTGGGCTGTCTTCTGGTCAAGCTCAAATTGCCAATGTTGCAGGCGATTTGGGGCTGACTTTGCCAAATAGTCGCACTCAAGAAAGCGAGGCGGATTTGATGGGGCTTGAGCTTATGGCACGTGCAGGTTATGATCCTAATGCCGCCGTTAGTCTTTGGAAAAAAATGCAAGCGGTTGAAGGACGTGGTGAGCCACCACAGTTTTTAAGTACTCACCCTGTAAGTTCGGCACGCATTGCTAGTTTACAGGGCATGCTACCGCGAGTAATGCCGCTTTATCAGCAAAGCCGTTATCGTTAATCTGCAAAAGTTGCGCACATTGGGTAAGTCATTATGAATCAGCTAGACATGAGTTTGGTCGTCTTGTGCGTCTTACTTGCTTGTGGTATTGTCATTCACAACAATACAATTTGGCTAACGGCAAGTTTGCTGATTTTGGTTAAAGTGTTGCCCATTCAGCACCATATTTTTCCTTATATTCAGCAATATGGGCTCAATCTAGGAATTTTAATACTGACCCTAACTTTGCTTACCCCCATTGCTACGGGAGAGCTTAGTAATAAAGATTTACTAAAGTCTTTTAGCAGCTGGCAGTCGCTTGCGGCAATCGCGGTGGGGTTACTAGTTACTTGGCTAGGTGCGCGCGGCGTCAAGCTATTGAGTGCAGACCCCAATGTGGTGACAGGCTTGTTGGTGGGTACTGTTGCGGGGGTGGTGCTGTTTCGTGGCGTACCTGTAGGTCCACTTATTGCTGCAGGGATTTTATCATTGGTATATTGGTCAAAATAGACAGAAAATAAGGGCGGTATTGGGCATAAAAGTGCTAAAATAGCAGACATATTTGTAGCTTGGTTTTACAGTACTGTGCCCATGCCCATCTTTTAGATGTGCTGTTTTGATAAGTGGAGAAAAACATGTCTGAACTTGCCGCCCCAATCGCCGATGATATCACTTTGCGTTTACAAACCTTTGCCCCAAGTGTTTTACACTTAGAAAACGAGTCTATGCGTCATGCAGGTTATTTTGAGGGTAAAGAGAGCCATTTTAAATTAACCCTTGTCAGTGACGTGTTTACCGATAAACGCCTCGTACAACGTCACCAAATGGTGTACGCGTTGGTCAATGATTTATTGGTGCAAGGCGGTGGGCAAGTGCACGCGTTTGCGATTCATGCTTATACCCCCACTGAATGGCAAGCGCTGGGACAAGCTCCTGCCAGCCCAAATTGCGCGGGACAAAACCACTAACGAGGGATTTTATGAAACACGTGCATATGCTGTTTGCGGTACTTACCATCGCACTATTTTTGTATCAGTTTGGTTTGGTGATGACTGGCAAGTCAGGACAATGGCCCAACAAGGGCTTAAAGATTGGCAGTCATGTGATTTATACCTTGCTGCTCATAACAGGCGTGGTAACCCTAATGCCGCTTATTAAGTTAATAGGCATACCTCATTGGGTGATCGCTAAGGTTATTTTATTTGTGGTGGCTATTTCGGCAAATATTAAAGCGACTCGTGCCAATGCCCTACCCAATCAAGCCAAAGCGGGTATGCTGATTGCTTTGGTAGCGTATGTTGGAATTGTCATGTTGGCGGTTGCTAAGCCCATGAATTTATTTTGACCCGCCAATCTTCTCTAATAGTTTAAGGAGTGTGCTAGTTGAAAGCACCCATTCACGCGACCATTTATGCCTGTCTTGCTGCTTTAACTTTAAGCGCTTGTAGCAGTTTACCAAAACCTGCCTATGTGTCGCCCAATAACTATCAAAGCTACCAATGCGCACAGCTCGCTAGTGAATATACGCGCGTTAACCAATACATTGATGCTAGCGCCAATCAGCGCACAGGCTTGCAGGCATCGGGGATTGGTATTGGGGTAACGGGTGGTCGAGGCGGTATTTACCCTACGGTAAGTGTTGGCTTGGGTAGTGTTAATGGCGGCAATCGCCATAACTTATCAACTGCCATGGGACAACGGGAGGCGATGATACAGGCGGCACGACAAAAACAATGCGCCTTTGTTGACGGCATTAAGCTCTATAACGAAAAATAAATTCTCTGCATACCCCTTTTTTATTAAAGTGCCGATGTTAGCTAACATTGGCACTTTTTTTAATCATTTTTTGAACAGCCTAGTCACACTTATTTTTTTTATTTCGATAAAGAGTGTATCGTTTTAGATTGACAAGTTACCAATATTTTGATTAAGATGGAGGCAGACAATTAAAAAGATAACATGAAGATTTTCAATTAGTTAATTAAAACAACCCTCATTCCTGCCCTAAGTCAAGGATTACTTAAAGGTAGATATGCCGTGTAGCAAGGCGCTAGCAGAGGTTACCCCTGCAAGGTCTTTGCTAGCGCGCATTGTTTTATAGTCAATTAGAAAGGATGCTATCATGACCAAAGACGTGCTCACCCTGCCACGCATCAATATGGGGGCAAAATCTGCCAATGCCCCGCTCGCCCAAAGCTATGACAAAGGGCCTGTTACCCCTTTGATTGAGCTGACTATTGGGGATTTTTTTGATCAAATCGTTGAACAAAACCCTGACAAAGAAGCGTTAGTTTCTGCCCATCAGCACATTCGTCTGACCTACCGTGAGCTACAGCAAAAGGTCAATCAACTTGCCAGCACCCTGATTGGCATGGGTCTGCAAAAAGGTGACCGTGTCGGCATTTGGTCACACAACAATGTGGAATGGGTCATCATGCAGCTGGCAACTGCCAAAGCAGGGATTGTACTGGTCAATATTAACCCTGCTTATCGCATCTTTGAGCTGGAATACGCCATTAATAAAGTCGATTGCCAAGTGCTTGTACTGATGCGACACTTTAAAGCCAGTGACTATGCCAAGATGATGCAAGAGCTCGCTCCTGAGGCGCGCCACCAAGACTATCACCATCTTGAGCTTGTGCAGCTACCTAACCTAAAACGTATCGTATGGATTGATAGCCCTGATGACACTGAAAATTTTGGCTTTATGCAAAAATTCTCAGACTGGTTGGCAGAAGGCGATGCCAATGACCCTGCCGTTGCCGAACGCGCCAAAAAGCTCAATCCCAACAACCCCATCAATATTCAATTCACCAGTGGCACCACAGGAACCCCCAAAGGGGCGACCCTAACCCACCGCAATATCCTAAATAACGGTTATTTTATCGGTGAAGCCATGAACTTGACCGCTGATGACCGCCTATGTATCCCAGTGCCGCTGTATCACTGCTTTGGGATGGTATTAGGTAACCTTGCCATCTTGACCCACGGCGGCACGATTGTCTATCCAAATGATGGCTTTGACCCAATCACCGTGCTAGAAACTGTTCAAACAGAAAAATGCACAGGACTGCATGGCGTGCCGACCATGTTTATCTCTGAGCTTGACCATCCTGAATTTAAAAACTACGACCTATCTACCCTACGCACAGGCATCATGGCAGGCTCAAGCTGCCCGATTGAGGTAATGCGCCGCGTGATTGAACACATGCACATGAAACAAGTCACCATTGCCTATGGCATGACCGAGACGTCACCAGTGTCTTGCCAGACCAATGAGCATACCCCCTTAGACAAACAAGTCTCAACCGTGGGACTGGTGCAGCCCAATTTAGAAGTGAAGATTATCCACCCCGACACAGGCGAGATTGTGGCAATTGGCGAGACAGGCGAGCTTTGTACCAAAGGCTATTCGGTGATGCTAGGCTACTGGAATGACACCAACAAAACCGCTGATGCCATTGTTGATGGCTGGATGCACACAGGCGACCTTGCCACTATGGATGAAGACGGTTATATCAAAATCGTGGGTCGCAGCAAAGACATGGTGATAAGGGGCGGTGAGAACATCTACCCCGTTGAGATTGAAAACTACCTATACCGTCACCCAAAAATCCGTGATGTGCAAGTGGTGGGTGTACCCGACAAAAAATTTGGTGAAGTGTTAGCCGCTTGGATTATTCCCAAAAAAGATAGCCACTTAACCGAACAAGACATTCGCGACTTTTGCCGTGACCATATTGCCCATTATAAAGTCCCAACCTATATGAAGTTTGTTGAAGAATTCCCGATGACGGTGACAGGTAAAATTCAAAAATTCAAAATCGTGGAAGCAATGAAACAAGAATTGGGGCTATAACTGTCGATTTAACAAACTGTAGGGGCATATGGCATATGTCCAAATAAAAAATTAGGTAAAACAACATGAGCGTGATTCAAAGTAAACTTAGCCCCAATGGGGCAGAATTTCAAGCCAATGCCGCTGCCATGCAAAGTATTGTTGACGATCTCAAAGCCAAACTTGCGGTGATTGCCCAAGGCGGCTCAGCGTCTGCCCGTGCCAAACATGTCGCTCGTGGCAAACTGCTGCCGCGTGAGCGTGTGGAGCGTTTGCTGGATGCAGGGACGCCATTTTTGGAACTATCACCCATGGCAGCTTACGGTATGTACGATGCCGATATTCCCGCCGCGGGCGTGATTGCAGGGATTGGGCGTGTAGCAGGCATTGATTGTATGATTGTGTGTAACGATGCCACCGTCAAAGGCGGCACTTATTATCCCATGACGGTCAAAAAGCATTTGCGCGCCCAAGAGATTGCCCTTGAGAACCGTTTGCCTTGTATCTACCTTGTGGACTCAGGCGGTGCAAACCTACCCAACCAAGACGAAGTATTCCCCGACCGTGACCATTTTGGGCGTATTTTCTTTAACCAAGCCAACATGAGCGCCGAAGGCATACCCCAAATTGCCGTGGTTATGGGAAGCTGTACTGCTGGCGGTGCGTATGTGCCTGCCATGAGTGATGAGTCGATTATCGTCAAAGAGCAAGGCACGATTTTTTTGGGCGGGCCGCCACTGGTCAAAGCCGCCACAGGGGAAGAAGTGAGCGCAGAAGACTTGGGCGGCGGTGATGTGCATACCCGTCTGTCAGGTGTGGTTGACCACCTTGCCCAAAATGACTTACACGCCTTGTCCATGGCGCGCAACATCGTGGGCAACTTAAACCAGCAAAAAACGCCTATCAACCAAGTAACCGCGCAAAAAACGCCGCGCCCACCCAATTATGACGCCAAAGAATTGTATGGCATTATTCCCACCGATACCCGTAAGCCGTTTGATATTCGTGAAGTGATTGCACGGATTGTGGATGGCAGTGAGTTTGATGAGTTCAAAGCGCGCTTTGGTACCACACTGGTGTGCGGTTTTGCCCATATTGAAGGGATGCCTGTGGGCATTATCGCCAATAATGGGATTTTGTTTAGTGAATCGGCGCAAAAAGCCACCCATTTTATTGAGCTATGCTGCAAGCGCAAAATTCCGCTCGTGTTTTTGCAAAACATCACAGGCTTTATGGTGGGGCGCAAATACGAAAACGAAGGCATCGCCCGTCATGGGGCAAAAA
>CALAPG010000392.1 GCA_937889485.1 uncultured Moraxella sp.
CCATATCATACAGCAAATCAGCATCAGGTAACTGCCAAGTCACTTTAAGCTTGCTATCAAAGCGGTATTTTTCAATGCTCAAATAGCTTTCACATAGCTCAATTTCATCCATTAATGCAATTTCTCGGGTTTCATCAAAACTTACCCGATACAAGGTCGAGACATGCCGCACCATCACCTCGGCTTCATAGGGGTCAGATTCAATCAAATACTGCATGGTGTTTAATAAATTAAAGAAAAAATGCGGGGTAATACGCGCTTTTAGCTGCTCGTTTTGTTCGATGAGCCGCTGCTGGTTAATGCTTTCTACCCGTCTAATATGTTGATATTGCAAATTAAAATAAATGAGTAAAATAGCAATGGTCGAAAAAGTCAACAACGTGTTGACCAAAATGTCCAGCAGTATCGGTTCTAGATGAAATGGCGTCTTTAATATTATATTAAGCAGTATTTGTACTAGCAGGCTTAATATCGGTACAACCACAAACACGGTGGTGAGCAGGTACTGAGATATCTGCCTTGACCGCCAATTGAGGGCTTTAAATTTTTTGACAGCATTGGCGATAAATAGCATCTCGCCTGTCACTATCACCGTGCAATTGATGAGGGTTTTGATAATATTGGCAATTAAGGTGTCTGCATCTGTGTTGTAGCTTAACTGCGATATAATGCCAAATAACGAGAAATAAACAACATAGCTTAGCCACAATTTTAGTGTCTGCTTATCATTGAAGGTTGGCAAAAAAAAGGTATCACTTAGGGCATTACTTTGGCTAGGCGCTATTTGTGAGGCGCCATCGGTTTTTGCTATACTACCTCTCGACTTTGTAAAAAGATTGCGTATTTTAAGCGGTACCATGCGCTTTATTCCTTGTTAACCTATTCACAATATGGACATAATATGAGCAACCAAACTTCAGCTGATTCTAGCACATCTCGTATGTGGGGTGGACGTTTTAGCGAGGCGACAGATGGTTTTGTCGCAGAATTTACCGCCTCGGTCAACTTTGATCAGCGTTTTGCCAACCAAGATATTGCAGGCTCAATCGCCCACGCCACAATGCTTGCCAAAGCAGGTATTATCACGGCAGATGAAAAAGACCAAATTGTGACGGGGTTAACCCAAATCAAACAAGAGATTGCGGATGGGCAATTTGTGTGGTCAGTTGCGCTTGAAGATGTACACATGAATGTAGAATCTCGCCTCACCGCCCTTATTGGTGACGTAGGTAAAAAACTCCACACAGGGCGTAGCCGCAATGACCAAGTTGCAACGGATATTCGATTGTATTTAAGAGACCAAACCGACATCATTTTGGGACTTTTAAAGCGATTGCAAAGCGGCTTATTGGATTTGGCAAGCCAGCATACCGACACCATCATGCCAGGCTTTACCCACCTACAAACCGCCCAGCCCGTCAGCTTTGGTCACCATGTCATGGCATGGTTTGAAATGCTGATGCGTGACAGTCAACGCTTCATTGATGGACGCCAACGTATTAACCAACTACCATTGGGTTCAGCGGCGTTAGCAGGCACCACCTACCCCATTGAACGCCATTATACGGCGGCGTTACTAGGCTTTGAAGGTGTGTGCGAAAATTCACTAGATGCCGTATCCGACCGTGATTTTGCCATTGAATTTGCCAGCACCGCCAGTATCTTGATGATGCACTTATCGCGCATGAGTGAAGAAATTATTTTATGGATGTCTGCACAATTTGGCTTTGTGCTTGTGCCCGATCGCTTTTGTACAGGCTCTTCTATCATGCCACAAAAGAAAAACCCCGACGTACCAGAACTGGTGCGTGGTAAAGCGTCACGCGTCTTTGGTGACCTAGTCACGTTATTAACCCTCATGAAAAATCAGCCCCTTGCCTACAACAAAGACAACCAAGAAGACAAAGAACCCCTGTTTGACGTGGTGGACACCCTAACAGGCTCGCTGTTGGCATTTGCTGATATGCTGCCAAATCTAGTGCCCAACAAAGACAACATGCGCGCCGCTACCATGAAAGGATATGCCACCGCAACCGACTTGGCAGATTACCTGGTACGCAAAGGTTTGCCATTTCGAGATGCCCATGAAGTAGTGGGTAAAGCGGTAGGGCTGGGCGTTGCCAAAGGCGTGGACTTGAGTGAGTTATCGCTTGATGAGCTCAAAGGCTTTAGTGAGTTGATTGGCGATGACGTGTTTGACTATCTGACCCTTGAGGGGTCTTTGAACGCCCGCGACCATATCGGTGGCACCGCCCCAAATCAAGTCAAAATGGCAATCGAGCGTGGGCGCGCGCGCCTTACCCAACTAGGAGCAAACTAATGCAAACATACAACCCCGCAGACCACATGGTCATGTGCCGTAAATACAAACAAAACTTACCCAAAATGCCAAAACCACCGTTTCCAAACAAATTGGGTGAAGAACTTCAAAACACCGTCTCTGCCAAAGCATGGCAAGAATGGCTTGAGCACCAAACCATGCTCATCAATGAAAATCATCTCAGCATGATTGACCCCAATGCCAAAAAGTTTTTGACCGAACAGCGCAACAAATTCTTGGACAATGAAGACTACGAACGCCCAAAAGGCTGGACGGCCCAAACCTAATTTGCCAAAATAAAACCACAAAAAACCCCAAATTTCAAAAAATTTGGGGTTTTTGCTTTTTTTGGTGCGGTGACAACAACTCTCAAAAATAACCATTATTAAAGGAGTGTCATCACCCTTTAGGCGATTGTGTCAAAATATCTGATAAAAATTAAGCTTCTTGTTTACGGACAGATAATTTTTCACGGATACGCGCAGATTTACCAGAACGATCACGTAGGTAGTAAAGTTTGGCACGGCGTACATCACCGCGACGTTTCACTTCAATACCAGCGATAATAGGTGAATGTGTTTGGAAAGCACGTTCCACACCAACACCGCTAGAAATTTTACGAACTGTAAACGCAGAGTTTAGACCACGGTTACGTTTAGCGATAACAACACCTTCAAATGCTTGTAGACGCTCACGGTCACCTTCGCGTACTTTAACTTGGACAACAACAGTGTCACCAGGACCAAAGCTTGGTACGTCAGTTTTTAATTGACCTTGTTCAACAGCTTGTACTAATGGATGTTTGTTACTCATGAGATTTTCTCCTCTCACTGGGGACAGAGGCTAGGCTGACGTCATCTAAATGTCAGCATAAAACGCATGCTCCCCGCTAATCTTATGTGCTTTTGCACGTATTGGGTCATCCGTCAAGTGGATGAATCTGGTTGGCAATGAGCGGCAGTAACGTCTGCTGCTTGGAGCCATTTTTGTTGCTGTTTGGTTGGGACGAATACTTGCCAAAGGTCTGGGCGTTTGGCTTGGGTGTACTTGACCTGCTGAATAAAGCGCCACTTGGCGATATTGGCATGATGTCCTGATAATAACACCTCAGGCACTGCCATACCTGCAAACTCTGTGGGCTTGGTGTACTGCGGATAATCAAGCAGCCCATCCACAAATGAATCTTGCTGTGCTGATAAGTCATCGCCCATCACATTGGGCAGACGCCGTATTACGCTATCCATCAAGACCATGGCAGGTAGCTCACCCCCCGTCAATACATAATCACCGATAGAGCATTCAATATCGACATATTGCTGTATCAAACGCTCATCAATGCCTTCATAACGACCACATAATAAAATCAGTCCGTCATGTTGACAAAAATCCAAGACACCGCTTTCGTTCAACGTCTTGCCTTGCGGCGATAAATACACCACAGGACAGTTTTTGCCGCGCGCCTTGGCAGCCTCTTTGGCAAATTCAATGGCTTTTGCCAATGGTTCTGCCATCATGACCATGCCAGCGCCACCACCAAATGGACGTTCATCAATGCGTCGATAATTATCCGTTGTAAAGTCTCTTGGATTAATGAGCAAAATCTCCGCTTGGTGGCGGCTCAATGCCCGTGACGTGATGCCATAGTCGGTAATGCTAGCAAACATTTCGGGTAAGATTGTAATCACCGCAAAAAACATTGTCTAATCCCATTACCGTACACTAAACGTCAAATTTGTCCATTGCGGTGCCATCTAACTCACACCTCGGCAAACTTTATGCTTAGTAATCACGTCCCCAATCAACCAACATGGTGTTAGCGGCTAGATTCACGTCAACCACTGTTTGTTTGTGCCAAGGGATGAGACGTTCCTCACCATCCACGCTATCAGCGGTAGGTTGAACCACCATGATGGCGTGAGCGCCTGTTTCAAACAGCTCTTTAACGCGTCCTAAAATCACGTCATCTGGCTGGCTCACGACCGTCAAACCAATTAAGTCTGACCAATAGTATTCGTCTTCGGCAAGTTCAGACAGATTGGTTTTTTCTGCCCAGATGCTTACCCCAAACATGGTTTCTGCCATGTTGCGGTCGGGTACTTCGTTAAGTTGTACCACATACCCTTTGCCCTGTGGACGCCAATTTTTTACGGTAAGGGTTTTTTGACCCATTGCCGTGTTAATGACCCAAGGCTGCATTGCAAAAATAGCTTCGCGGTCTTCAGTATAACTAAACAACCACAACCAGCCGTGAATGCCGTAGGGCTTTTTGAGCTCAGCGACTTTAATAAGTCCGCTTGCCGATGTGTCTGTGGGTTGAATTGTCATAAGGATCCCGCGCGTTGCTTAATTTTTAAGTCAAAAGCAAAGTCTTAAGCTGTGGCTTGTGCTTTGCTAACTTTTTTGAATAAGGCTGCAACACGGTCAGAGGGTTGTGCACCTTTGTTGATCCATGCTTGATAGGCATCAGCATTGATACGAACAGGGACTTCTTGACCTTGTGCCAATGGGTTAAAAAAACCAATGTTTTCGATGTAACGACCGTCACGGGGATTGCGTGAGTCAGTTACGACGATTTGATAAAATGGGCGTTTTTTAGCACCGCCGCGTTGTAAACGGATAACTACCATAATGTTCTCTCTATTGAATGTAAATTCAGTGGTTAGAGCCTAAAAGACCTAATCAAATTAGCAAGCTATCAGGTGATAGGCTGCGCTTTATTTAGGTACACCAAAAAGGGCAATAGTTTAGCATATTTTTGCAAAAATCAACAGGTTTTTGATGAAATTTTTGATTTTTTGTGGTATTAACGCGTGGGAGGCGCTGCTTGGACAAACAAATGATGCAGCGCCTGTAGGATTAGGTGTTGGTGTGGCTTTGTGTTGGTGTGAGTTAGTGTAGCAATGTTTCAATCAGCACGTATGCCCCTGCCCCCACCAAATACCCCGTGATAGCAAGCCATGTGATGTTTTTCATATACCACATAAAAGGGATTTTTTCCATGCCCATGGCGGCTACGCCCGCAGCCGAGCCGATAATCAAACAACTACCGCCTGTGCCTGCACAGTATGCCAAAAACTCCCAAAACACCCCATCACTGCGAAATAGATCAAGGCGTGCAGCCTCACTGGCAGCGGCTTGCGCAATGCTAGCATCGGTTGCCAGTGGGTACATATTCATCGCCCCTGCCACCAACGGCACGTTATCCACGATAGATGACAACAGCCCAATCATGACATTGATTACATAAACATTGCCAAACGTGGCATCCAGCCATTTTGCCACATCGCCTAGCACACCCGCGGTTGCCAATGCCGCAACCGATAGCAAGATACCCAGAAAAAATAAAATACTGGGCATGTCAATACGGCTTAACACCCCTTCTACGCCAATACGTTCGCGGATATAGTCATCTTGGTGGCGGTGCATGATTTCAGTGACAATCCATAAAATTGCCAAACCAAATAACACGCCCACATAGGGCGGTAAATGGGTAATGGTTTTAAAAATAGGCACAAAAGCCAGTGCACCAATACCCAATGCCAACACGCCTGTGCGTTTTGCTTGGCTGATGCTTTGCTGGGTGTTGGTTTTGATGGTGGTGCGTAGATGATCAATTTGGGTTTCAATCGGCTGATGATTACTCGGCGTATGGGTGGTTGAACTGTTTGCCAATATGGGCGGCGCCACCTGCTGACCTTTTAGCTGCATCATCACCAGCCCCAACGGCACAAGCGCACATAAAATACTGGGTAAAAAGACATTAACCATAATACCTGTGGTAGTAATTTGACCGCCAATCCATAGCATCGTGGTAGTGACATCGCCCACAGGTGACCACGCCCCCCCTGCGTTGGCAGCAATCACAATCATCCCTGCAAAATACCAACGCATTTTTTGATCGCTAATTAATTTGGATACCAAAGATACCATCACAATAGTGGTAGTCAAATTGTCCAATAACGAGGACAAAAAGAAGGTTAAAATGGTCACAATCGCCAATAATTTGCTGGCACTTTTGGTATGGATTTTATCGGTGATCACCCGAAAACCATCATGGGCGTCAATCAATTCAACAATCGCCATGGCGCCCATTAAGAAAAACAAAATCTCGGCAATTTCTGCCAAATGCTCGCGCAGCTGCTCACCTACAAAATGTAGCGAGGCTTGATGGTCGGTAATCGGTACACTCACCGCATGATTGGCAACCAATTGGTCAATACCAAAACTTAAAATCACCCACAAAGCGATTGCAGTAATCAACGCACTTGCTGCTTTATTGACATGGATATTATGCTCAAAAGCAATCGCCATGTACCCCAATATAAATACCATCGCAATCAAAAAATAAAGCGACATGCTGCAGTCCTTATGGCTTCGCCAACCAAATTTTATACCAAAAAATATTTCACTAAAAATAGATATTATACGGTAAAATTATGTGACAATTCTAACGCTATACTAGCAAACCCAGCATATTTGCCATTTCTTTTTTATTATCAAAGGATATTTTCATGAGCCACTCCACCTTAATCATCCCCGCCATTGATCTAAAAGACGGTAAATGTGTGCGTCTAAAACAAGGACGCATGGAAGATGATACCGTGTTTAGTGATGACCCTGTGGCTATGGCAGATCGCTGGGTCAAAGAAGGCGCCAGACGCTTGCACCTTGTGGACTTAAACGGCGCATTTGATGGTGTACCTGTGCACAAAGAAGTGGTAACCGCAATTGCCAAAGCGCACCCCACACTGCCCATTCAGCTGGGCGGCGGCGTGCGGAGCCTTGAGACCATTCGCCACTATTTAGAAGCTGGGCTCACGTATATTATTATTGGCACCAAAGCGGTAGAACAACCTGAGTTTGTTGAAGAAGCCTGCCGCGAGTTTGCAGGGCATATTATCGTGGGTATTGATGCCAAAGACGGCATGGTCGCTACTCACGGCTGGGCAAACGTCACCAATACTAAGGCAGTGGACTTGGCAAAGCGCTTTGCTGATGCGGGGGTGTCTAGTATTGTTTATACCGATATTGCCCGTGATGGCATGATGCAAGGGGTCAACGTGGAGCAAACCATCAACTTGGCACAGTACTCAGGTATCCCTGTCATTGCTTCGGGCGGCGTCACCGATTTACAAGACATCGAAAACTTAAAACCCTATAGCCAGCACTTAGCAGGCATTATTACAGGCCGAGCGATTTATGAAGGCACACTGGATATCGCTGCCGCGCAAGCACTGCTAGACAGCTAACCGCCTCTTAAAAAAACGTGATAGGGAAAAGTATGAAAAAACAACAAGCCAGTCTTATGCTGATTTTGGTCGCAGCTGCTCTACCCGCGCAAGCCGCCACCAAACCTCCAAGCCCTATCACTGCCCATGGCAAGGTGATTTTTTCTTGCACCACCACCAATCACAAGCCCGTATTAGTGACCGAATACAACAACCGCTTCCGCTATCAGTTTGGCAAAGCCGCCCACCCTGAACTGGTGTTTGAAGATGATAAAAAGGCGGCTATCGCCCGTTCACCATTATGGGCAGGCGTGGGGCGTCATATTTGGTCAAATTTGGTACTGCAAAATGGCGATTATTATTACACTGTGTACACGGCAACCGATCGCTTAACCGATGAGCACCCAACCGAAGAGGGCGTCACGGTGTCCAAAGCCACCACAGCGCATTATGACGAGGCAACCTACGTCACAAATTTGCGCTGCGATCCCAACAAAGCGATTGTGGTTAATTTTCCAGAAGCGTTACTTTTTTAGGTGGTTAGGTGGTTAGGTGGTTAGGTGGCTATATTAATTAGTCCTTTTTTTAATTAGTCCTATTTGATTGATTACTGATTAATTCGTTGCTATCTGACGAAAGGTTAAGTCAATACGTCCTGACTTAACCTTTTTGGTTTTGGGTAGGTTATGGCAAGGATGGGGGACAAATATAGTCATATTGACGGGTTAGGTCAACATTTTTCAATAATCAGCTTAGCACATAGGGCGGGCGCTTCTAACGGCAATAAATGCCCATAATCATTAAGCACTGTAATGGACTCACGGGGTACAAATTTATCCCAAGTTTGTCGCACTTTTTCACTGATAAACATTGACGGTTTGCCAATTACCAAATGCACAGGCACCTGTTTGGCGGCTATCAGTGTTGCCAATGCCGAATTGATAAATGGTGTCCCAAAATAGTTGGCAAGCTCTTGGGCGGGCGCAAAGCGTAATGATAAGGTGCCATCCGCGGTCGCCATCAAGCTGTTGTTGGCATACGTCAGTAGATGGGCATCGCTCACGCGTTTGTAAGCTTTGTGTTGGCGTAGATACTGGTAGTAGTCTTCTACACTGCGCCAGTCGGCTTGCTTTTGCTCGGTACTTTTAAAGGGCTCTTGGGTCATTTTTAGCCACCGCGGCAGGCGATTATATAGCAGGGTTTGTTGCTTGGTGAAGGTAACTGGTTCAAGCAAAAATAGCTGGCTAAATAGCGCTGGGCATTTGGCAGCCGCGATGGCGGTGGCAGTTGCCCCTTGAGAATGCCCAATACCTACTACGGGTTTATCTTGGGTTTTTTGCAAAAATTCAATCAATAGATCGGCATCTTGCTCGCGGGTGAGGGTATTGGCGGTGGGTTTGTCATGCCATTCGCCGCGCAGGGTGAGGGCGGTAAGATTTAGGTGTTGAGCAAGGTCATTGATGAGCGGCTGATAGACGCCCAATGCAAAGCCGTTGCCCCCATAAAAATGTGCGGTTTTTTTGGCACTGGGGTGGTGGGTTTTGTAGTATTTGGCGTGGTTACCGCTTAGTTGAATCGTGTTTTCTGCCATGATGTTGTTGTTAGTCATCCTCACCCAAAAATCCTCCGCTTTGTCTTGCCCATAATTTGGCATAAACGCCGCCTTTTGTCAGTAGCGCTTCGTGACTGCCCTGCTCAACAATTCGCCCTTGATCCATCACTACAAGCCGATCCATGGAAGCAATGGTAGACAAACGGTGAGCAATCGCGATTACAGTTTTACCTGCCATCATGTTGCTGAGGCTGTCGGTAATGGCATGTTCTACTTCGCTGTCAAGGGCACTGGTGGCTTCATCAAGCAATAAGATTGGTGCGTTTTTGAGCATGACACGGGCAATGGCGATCCGTTGACGCTGCCCACCCGATAGCTTAACGCCACGCTCTCCCACTTGGGTATCCAAACCTTGGTTGCCTTTGGCATCACTAAGACTTTGGATAAATTGCCATGCATGCGCTTGTTTGGTGGCGTTGATGATGTCATCATCTGTGGCATCAGGGCGGCCATAGGCAATATTTTCGCGCACGGTGCGGTGCAGTAGCGAGGTGTCTTGGGTTACCATACCAATTTGTTGGCGTAGGCTTTCTTGGGTCACGGTGGCAATATTTTGACCGTCAATCAAGATTTGCCCGTGATCGACATCATAAAAGCGCAGTATCAAATTAACCAACGTGGATTTGCCTGCGCCGCTGCGACCCACTAAGCCGATTTTTTCCCCCGCTTTGATGTGCAAATTAAAATCATCGAGTAGTTTTTGGTGGGTAAGACTGGCGGTTTTGGTTGGGCTCGTTGTGTTGCTATTTTTTTTGCCATAATGAAACTCCACCTGTTGAAAAACAATCTCGCCTTGACTCACCACAAGCGGCTTGGCATTGGCGCGATCCACTACGGTATGCGGTTTGGATAAGGTTCTCATGCCATCTTGTACGGTGCCGATGTTTTCAAATAGTGCGGCTGTCTGCCACATAATCCAGTGGGTTAAGCCGTTTAGTCGCAGTGCCATGGCGGTGGCAGCGGCGACAGCGCCCACACTCAGATCACGATAAAACCACAGGTATAGCCCTAGCACCACCGTGGTGCCCACAAGCATCAGGTTAATAACGTGATTGACCACCTCAAGCTTGGATACCCAGCGCATTTGGTCATGGACGGTGCCCATAAATTGTTGCATTGCATCGCGGGCGTAGCGTGATTCGCGGCGAGAATGACTAAATAGCTTGACAGTCATAATATTGGCATAGGCGTCGGTAATGCGCCCCGTCATCAAGGCACGGGCATCGGCTTGGCGGCTAGCGGCGTCTTTTAGCTTGGGAATAAAATAAGCAATGGTAGCCATAAATAACAGCAGCCACCCCAAAAAAGGCAATAGTAGCCAGCCATCAAAATTAAATAAAATTACCCCGCTACTGATAAAATACACCAATACATACACCACCATGTCGGTAATCGTCATGATGGTTTCGCGCACGGCAAGCGCGGTTTGCATTACCTTGGCAGACACTCGTCCAGAAAATTCATCTTGGTAAAACTGCATGGACTGTCCCAGCATTTGCCGATGAAAGCGCCACCGCATTTGCATGGGAAATACGCCTTGCAGGGTCTGAAATTTGATGAGCGCGCTC
>CALAPG010000393.1 GCA_937889485.1 uncultured Moraxella sp.
TCTTTTAGATGAACCTCTCGGTGCACTTGATTTAAAACTGCGTCAGAACATGCAGTATGAGCTCATCCGTCTGAAGGAAGAACTGGGAATTACTTTTGTATACGTCACCCATGACCAGGAAGAGGCTCTGACCATGTCCGATACCATCGTTGTCATGAACCAGGGTTATATCCAGCAGATGGGTTCCCCTGAACAGATTTACAATGAGCCGGAAAATGCCTTTGTGGCCGACTTTATCGGCGAAAGCAACATCGTCCACGGCATCATGCTTCAGGACGAGCTGGTTGAGATCTTCGGAGCAAAATTTGCCTGTGTGGATAAGGGCTTTGGCACAAATAAGCCAGTGGATGTCGTGATCCGTCCTGAAGATATCGACCTTGTAGAACCGGAAAAGGGCACGCTTGTCGGCACAGTGACCCATCTGATCTTCAAGGGTAATCAAATTTAACCCCATCACCTCAAATGTCGGTCGAAACAGGCTATTGTTGGTATAAATCCGCAAATTATTGCTATCGGCAAACTGCACCACCGCAATTTTTTTGATGTGAGGATGTGTTTGGCGAAATGTCGCACCAAGCTTGCCAAGCTGTTTTTTTGACTGGGTTAAAAATCGCTGGGCGCGTTGCGGCTGATGAATAATTTCACCCAGCTGAAGTGTCGGTTCAGCATAGTCCTGCCAAGCCGCTATCGCGTTTTTTGACATAAAACTCACCGATTTATGGGGTGTGGTGCCGTAAGCAGGTCTTAGATGGGCATAAAAATCATTATCGATAATCACGATATTGTTAGAAGCTGAGGTGAGCTGGGCAAGCCGTTCAAAGTTTGGGGTAAATCGCTCTCCAATATCGATAATATCGCTTGGCAGCGCGGGCGTACCCACCCATTCACGGTAGCTTTTGGTATCGCCTGTGGCAATCGGTGGATAGCCTAGGGCGGTGAGTGTCGAAGCCACCGCCCAATCAGGGGTGATGACTTTGACGCTGTGAGCATCTGCGGGCGGCGCTTCAAGCTTTAAATCCCGCTGAGGCTGGCAAGCTGTCAAAAAAAGCAAAACAAGCAACAAGTAACAAACTCTCATCACACCACCGCCACTTTATTTCCGGTGACTGGGTGACTTAATAAATGCAAATTGATACCAAAAATCTGGTCAAGCACTTGCGGTTGCATGGTACTGGCGATATCACCAACATGACAAAGCTTGCCATTTTTTAACGCAATAAACTCATCACAAAACTGTGCCGCAAGATTAATATCGTGAATAATAATCACAATCGCCTTGTTTTTGTGCCGTGCCAAATCACGGATGAGACGCAGTATTTCAACTTGATAGACGATATCGAGCGGGGCAAGTGGTTCATCAAGTAGCAAATAAGGCGTATCTTGGGCGATACACATGGCAAGCCATGCCCTAGCGCGCTCACCCCCTGACAGCGTCGCCACTGATTGCTCGGCAAACGGCGTGACTTGGGTCAGCGCCATTGCTTCGCGCACCCTAGTATGGTCTTGTGGCGTAGGCTTTTGTAGCCATTTTTGATAAGGGTATCGCCCTAACATCACCAGTTCGGCAACGGTAAATTGACTGGCATCAGGCAATT
>CALAPG010000394.1 GCA_937889485.1 uncultured Moraxella sp.
AAGATAGACCTCCGACCCAATAATTGGCTTGATGCCCGCGTCAAGACAAGCTTTATAAAATTTGACCGTGGCATATAAATTGGAAAGGTCAGTGATGGCGAGCGCAAGCTGATGATCTGCTTTGGCAGCTTTGATTAGCCCCTTGATGCGCACGATTGAATCAGTAATCGAAAATTCAGTATGAATGCCAAAATGTACAAATGCCATGCCTTGCCTTTTTGATTGGATTTTTAAAGCGCTATTATACTATGATTTGGCAGCTAGAAAAATTGAGATTGTGAGCACAAATTTTTTAGCTGATAGCGGGTCGTTTGGCAGACAACCCTAGCAATGTGAAGAAAATATGCTAAAATAGACCACCTTCTACGCCTATAGCTCAACAGGATAGAGCAGTTGCCTCCTAAGCGACCGATTTGGGTTCGAGTCCCGATGGGCGTACCAAATTTTTGTCTATTTTTAATGATGTTGTCTTAATCTTCCTCGCCGCTTTTCGTTTTTTGGCTACCGCAGTCGTCTGGCGTTGGCAGCAACGCGGCTATAAATTGGCTGCAACCCTTTTTCAAGAATTTGTAGGGCTTCTTGGTTGGTCTGGTAAAAAAAATGTTCAACTGACACAGGCTGCCCCAATGACCATTTCAACCAATTACTCAAAAATAAACTAGAGATATTTTGCTGGGCAACCCAAGATTGTAGGGTCATTTGTTGCCATGATTCAAAAAAAGCGATGGGTTTTTCAATCACCATGCGCTCTACTTCTTTGATTTCTTTGGCATTGTTGAGGGGGTTTTGCTGGGCGATTAGGCTGAGGCGTTTTTGGACAACTTGCGGTACGCGCATAGAAAAATCTTCTGATTGCTGGCAAAATTTTTCTACTTTTTTACTCAAATGTTGGTATGTGGTCATACAGACTCCGTTGCAGTTGGGCGAAGGTGAGCGGGCGCTGTCAGTGAGCGAGTTTGGCGTGGTTATTCCTGTTTACCCACACAAAACGCTACCAGCTGCGGTAACACCCTTGCCACCCCCCTAATAAAATGTGCGCCAATTATACACGGATTGCCAATAATTAAATAATCGTTCACTATTAGATGATACAATCGTTACCAAAACTTACTGTTATTTACGGTTATTATTTACCGTTTTTTGGATTTTTGTCAAAAAAGGATAGACACGCATGGCAGGGCTTTATTTACCATTATTGATTACCTCAGGTGAGCCAGCAGGCATTGGCATGGATATTATTTTGAGCTTGGCTGCCAGTAATCGCTTGACAATCAAGGGTCGCGGGGTGGTGGTATTGGCAGATTTGCAGGCGTTGCAGCAGCGTTATAAGCAGCTAAAAGAGCAGCAGATACTCACCAATGTGATTGATTTTTATTCTGTCAGTATCGCTACAGTAAGCGAACAAAGCCCACTTTCAGCAAGACTCATTGATAAACCCAATACAATGAATGTGGTGGATATGCCAGCTGCTGCGCCTGTGGTGGCAGGTAAGCTAAATCCTCTTAATGCTCAGATGGTGATCAATCAGCTTGCACTGGCGCATGAACTTGCAAGCCAAGCACAAGTTGCAGCGATTGTCACCGCACCCCTGCAAAAATCGGTTATTATGCAAATACAACCTGATTTTATGGGGCATACCGAATTCTTTATGCAGCAAGCTGGGCGCGATAAAGTGGTGATGATGTTAGCTAATCGCACCATGAAAGTCGCCTTAGTGACCACCCATTTGCCACTGCGCAAGGTTGCTGATGCTATCACTAAGTTAGAGGTGGCAAGTACCGTGGAGATTGTCATCAAAGACTGTCAGCAAAAATTTGGACTCACTCAGCCAAAAATCTTGGTGTGCGGTCTTAATCCGCATGCGGGCGAAAATGGTTATTTGGGCACCGAAGAGCGCGATATTATTAACCCTGTGTTGCAGAGATTTCGCGACCAAGGTGTAGATATCAGCTTGGCAATGCCAGCGGATACCTTATTCACCCCAAATCATGTTAAGAACTGTGACGCCATTATTGCCATGTATCATGACCAAGGGCTTGCCCCGCTCAAATCTCATGGTTTTGGGGAAACAGTTAATATCACGTTGGGGCTTCCTTATATTCGTACCTCAGTTGACCATGGCACCGCCCTGGATTTGGCAGGGACAGGCAAAGCCAGTGCCGAGAGTTTATACCAAGCTATGGATTATGCAGACCATATGGCAACCGCGGTTGGGCGATAAAATACGCAGCTATCTCAAAAAAACAGGTTAAAACAAGCAATGCAAGAAAAGCAAATAAAGGGCGCGTTGCTGCCACCCTTTATCTCTGTTATCTTAAAGTGCTGGGGATGGGTGATTATTTGAGGAAATTAGCGGGGTTTACAGGCGTGCCGCGGTAGCGAATTTGAAACTCCATGGCGGGCTGGTTGAGTGTGCTGACCACCCCTAAAGTACCAACAGCTTGCCCTGCTTGGATAGTCTGGCGTTCTTGCACCAAAATTTGCCCCAACTGGGCGTAGGCGCTGATATAGTCATTATTGTGCTGAACCAACACCAATTTGCCATATTCAGGTAAATCACTGCCCACATACAGCACTGTACCTGCTTGGCTTGCCACCACATTGGCACCTTGTTGCCCGCCAAACCACATACCTAATACCCCTGCAGGTTGATTAAAAGGTCGCAATAAATTACCTGTGGTAGGGCGCAGCCAATTTTGTGATGCCATACCAGTGGGCAAGTTGGGCAGGGGCGCTTGGCTCACAGAGGGAGTGCGGATAGGCTGTGAGGTGGGATAGACTGGCGTAGCACGCGGCTGATTCACAGTCACAGGACGAACAGGCGTGGGACGGTAAGAGGTAGGGTTTTTATTGGTGCTCAAAATCAAACGCTGCCCAGGATAGATAGTATAATTGCCATCAAGTCCATTGAGTGCGCCCACGCGGCGATAATCTAGCCCATACTGAGTGGCAATTTTACTCACCGTATCACCGCTTTTAACAATATAATAACTGGGTACCCCTTTCATATATAGGGGCTGGCTACGTGGGTTGGTCGTGGTCATGGGTTTTGAAGAACAGCCCGCTAGTGCCACCGCCGCCACCGCCATTGCGCCCAAAAACTTTTGGCGATGAGAAAAGCTGACGGGTCGCGTGCAGCGTGGCAAAGCGTGTGCCGTCGTAACTGGGCTAGCAAACTGGCGGCAAAGAGAATCAAATAAAAACATGGCTAATTAAATTCCTATCAAAACATCGTAACTCAAAACGCAATAACTCAAAAAACCTTCATACTCATACAGTCATCAAGCGGGTAAAGCGCACTTCTTAAAAAAAGTAACAACGACCGTTACCGTCAGTGTATGGTAACCAAGTTTCTACCAATTACAAAGTAACAAGACTTTGAATAAACGTTTCTTTGCCAAACAATAACATTTTGCAACATTACTGTGTATTAAGAAAAATTTCAGCAAAAATAATTAGATATCCAACTCGCTTAATGAACTCTCTTAATCAACTGACTTCATAGCGTCACTAGCCAAAACCTCCGGTTAACTAACTAGTGGCGTAGCGGGGCTATGTTTTTTTAGCTGCGTATAAATCCATATACCCATTAACAAATTAATCACCCCCACAATCGCGAATAACATCGGCAAACTCACCTTAATAAACGTTAGACACACAATAGAAAAAATCGCTGAGGTAACCATATAGATGGCATTTAAAATATTGTTAGCACCAATGATGCGGGCGCGGCTGGACTCGGGCGAATATGCCTGCATATACGCATACAGTGGCACAATATAAATACCACCTGCAAAACCCAACAAAAATAAATCCACAAACACCCGTAACGCCGTATGGCTCGCAAAAATCATCCCAATACTATAACGCGCACCATCTGCCAAAGCAGGTAAATGCAGCCCCGACAGCGTAAAATACAAATCAATGGCAAAAATCGTTAAACCTGCAATGCCATAAGGTAACAGCGTTAAACTCACTTGATTTTTGGTCAACGTTTTGCACAGTAACGACCCCAAAGCCGTGCCCACCGAAAACAGCGTCAACAAAAAAATCACCACGCTTTCATCACCTTGCAAAATCGACTTACTAAACTCAGGCACTTGGGTCAAAAATGTCGCACCATAAAACCAAAACCAACTATTACCCAAAATCGTAAACCACATAATGGGTAATCTGTATAGATTGACAATAGTTTGCCAACTGGTACGCACGATATTCCAATCCACCTGCAAATCTGGTTGCGGCGCTGGCATCATCGGAATAAACCGAGATGCCATATAGCCTAGCAGTGCCACAAATACCGTCACACCCGACATCCAGTATAACGGACTTGGCTGCTTCATCAGCACCCCTGCCATAATCATACCCGTCAAAATTGCTAATGACGTACCCATTTGAAACAGCCCATTGGCGCCCACCAATTCATCGGTTTTCATGGCTTGCGGCAAATACGCGTACTTGATGGGTCCAAAAAAAGTAGAATGTGTCCCCATCAAAAACAATGCCACAAATAATAGCGGATAAATTTCAAACACAAAGCCTAAGGTCGCCACCACCATAATCACAATCTCAAGCACTTTAATAAGCCGTGTTAACCGAGATTTTTCATACTTATCTGCCAATTGTCCTGCCAATGCTGAAAACAAAAAAAATGGCAACACAAACAACATCGCTGCCAAATTATTTAATAAACTCACACTCATACCAAGCTTGGCAGCCGCCATAAAAGTCAAAACAAGAATCAACCCTTGTTTAAACACATTATCATTAAAGGCACCCAAAAATTGGGTCACAAACATGGCGCTAAACCGTTGCTGCTTAAATAAAGCAAACTGATTACTCATTGACTGTCCTAATGCGTTTTGATGAATGCCGTCTATCTTAGCAAATATTGTGGAAGGAATTACGAAAATGTTTGGCAATCAACTTGATTATGCTAAAATCGCTAGGTGTTATCCCAAGGATTTGATTTTGATAATGAAAACAATAAAAACTTCTACAAAAATCAGCCGAGGCACTTTACCAGTCGCCTTTACCGCGCTCACCACCAAGACTATCGCCATGGGCTTGCACGCACCTATAGGGCACTACCAAACACCGCGACAATGGATCATGGCACTGGCAAGCGTTGCCGCTGTGTCCACCAGTTGGGCAGCACCGAGCGCTACAGTGATCACAGCACCCACACAGACGCCAAGCGCAGCAAGTCTTGAACCCAACGTGATCCCGCGCCAAAACACCCCAAGCGACGACAACCTGCCCTACCAATATCCCCTTCACCAACAACCCGTAGAAGACAAAATTGCGCAGCAGCTAAACAACCAAACCTTAACAGAATTTGACAATTTTAACCAGCCAACAGCGACGTTAACACAGCACCAACCCACCCTTGGTTATGACAAAACCTTAGAGCTAGCCGCCTCACCCAATAAAACCCCAAATCCTACCACCAAACCCCAGCAGCAGGCGCAGGTAATAGACCAACTTACCACCCAAAATCAAACCACTGCCACTCTGAATAACCAAGTAAGCCCATCGAGCAATCAAGCCAACCAAACCGCCGATATTGACGCCAACGACACCATAAACCCCAATGACTACCTGCCAGAATACCAGCAGCAAACCACCGCCACCACCGCACCGCAAACCAACACCACCGTCACGGCAGACCCACAAGGCGTGGTGGCACGCCTTAAAAACAAACTATTGAGCCGTGGTGAAGGCATTAACTACATAGACGTCACCTTTGCCAACGCTGATGCCAAACTTGAGCCTGCCAAAAACATCAAAGCAGCCCTAGAAAAAGTCACCGTAGAATCGGTAGCCGACTTCAATGCCAGCGTCAATAAACTACGCCGAATTGCCAAAGATGCAGCAGAAGCCGTGGGTTATTATGACACCACAGTGGGTTTTAGGCACCTAGGCGGTGACAATATTGAAGTCAGCTTAAACGTTGGCGCCCCCGTGATTGTCACCAACCGTCATATA
>CALAPG010000395.1 GCA_937889485.1 uncultured Moraxella sp.
GGATGACAAATCTACCACAATCGCTTGAATTTGCTTGGATTGTAAGTCACTAAGCTGCGGTTTTTCAAGACGTAGCCAACGAATTTGAAAAATCTGTTCAAAATTTTGACAATGCCCAAGCGGGATATACGCCATGTAGGGGTGATTGGCTTTTTGCTCTAACAAATAAGAAATAAAGAAAAACACCACCCCCACACTGCCCGAAAACGCCAAATAATACAGCGAATACGGCAGGCGAAAAATAATAATCAGCGCGCCTAGTAGCGTCATCACAATCAATAACGTGGGAAACACAAACGAAACCGAACGCTGCCCAGGAAACTGGGTCAACCGCCGTAACCCCAAAGTCACCAGCAGCACGCCAAGCGACGCAAGCACCACACTATTAAACTCGGTTAATAGCCAGTGCCCCTGCAAAAAACGGCGGCGCCACATCAATACCGCGGGCAAAATCACCACCACCAGCCAGCCACATACTAGCCTTACCAATAAATAGCGCCAAACTTTGAGTAACCACTCCTGCATTATTTTAGCCCTGTCTTTTCGGGATTATCTTGTCGCCATGCCCTAAATTGTTGATACAGCGGACTAAACGTGGCAGGGTCTTTTTCTGCCAACGCCGACAAATCGGCATCCACATTGTCGCAATCTGACACATCTCTTACCATAATACAAGCGGCCTTAATATGGGCGAGTGCCGCTTGTGGGCGCGCTTCAAATGCCAAAAACTGTGCATATGCTAAGATATTAAACTGTGATGAATCCGTGTTAAGTACATTTTGAAAAATTGCTTTTTTGAGGGGTGCATCCACCCGATTGACAGGCACCTGCATTGCCAAAATACGCTCTTGATAAGCACTAAACCCAAACAACCCGCTTTGATAGCTGATATCGCTATCTTTACTGAGATGATTGGTATGTTTGACAAACCGATTATAATCCAAGTAATTAAGGTGCATATACTGCCAAATATAATAGCCCGACAATACCGCTGCCCCTAATACCGCCGCCGCTAGCGCACGTCTAGCCATAGGACGGCTAGCAAGCTGCCAGTGGCGCTGCTCGATCAGTGCCAAAAACAACGCAAAAACCGCCAAATAACGAAAATACCAAAGCGGATATTCAACACTGGCGTACAAAATACTTGCCACCACAAACGCCAGTGCAATCGCGCTTTCGCTGCTATGACGCCAATGAAGCGCCCTTAGCAGTACCCAAATAATTGGTACAAAGCACAGGGCACCGAGCACGCCAAGCTCTGCCAAAATCATGGTCACAAAGTTATGCGAATGGTCGGCAATCTCTGGCCATTTAAAATATTGGGCATAGTTGACACTTGCGCCCATATAATTGTTCCAGCCCACCCCTGTCAGCACATGGTCATAAAACATCATCATGGCACGCTCGCTCATTGCCGAACGGTTGCCTTGACCGCCTGCCATACGGCTCACTGCCCCTAGCTCATTGGCGCTACTGTAGTTACTCAGCCAGCTTGCTCCCATATAATAAACCATAAACATAGCCAGCCCAAATACAACCGCTATTAGCTTATTTTTCCATGGTATGGGTTGGCTCAAAAAATAAATGGGTATCACCGCAAGCATCATCACCAGACCTGCACGGCTTTGGGTAAGAGCAAGTCCAATGGTAAAAATAATAAACATCACCATCAAGATAAACCGATAGTGCTGCCGATAGGCATGGGTGATATTTAATGGCAGAGTCACTTTGTCTTTAAAGGATTGGTGAAGCTGATAAATCACCCCACACAGCGCCAACACAAACGCATAGCCTGCGTGATTGGCTTGCCCAAAGTTGCCGTCATAGCGTCCG
>CALAPG010000396.1 GCA_937889485.1 uncultured Moraxella sp.
TAATCGTTACTTGGCAGTTATTATAAAAAAGGAGTCACTTCGGTGGCTCTTTTTTATGGTGAACTGTTTATGTTGAACTGTCTAAAGACTGTTTAGCCGTGTTTTTGAAAGAAAGTATGAAGACGCGCAATAAAAAAACCAAGCTCTATTTGCTTGGTTTTTTATTTAACGTTAAGGTAGATAAGTGGTCTAGTGTAAGCCGCTAATATAATCTGATAATACTTTAATATCATTGTCAGATAGTTTTGAAGCAACCACTTGCATCATCCCTTTTTCGCCTTTTTTGGCGGCATCGTTATGACGTACTTGTGATGGATCCGCCACTTCATCTTCACGACCCGCAGCACGGAATAGTTTTAGCTGTGTAGCAATATAGGCAGGGTGTTGACCGCCAATACGTGGGAAAGCAGCAAAATCATTACCGTTACCTTTTCCGCCATGACAACCAGCGCATGGAATAACACCACGTGAGCTGTTACCGCCGTAAAATAGTTTTTGCCCTGCTGCTGCATAAGCAGGGTTAACGTATGCCACACCCCATCTTGGTTGGCTGGCATAGTAGCCCGCTACGTTTGCCATGTCTTGGTCGGTAAGTTTGGCTACCTGTGCCGCCATAATAGGATTGACACGCGCACCTTCTTTAAAATTGGTGAGCTGTTTATAAAGATACTTTACGTTTTGTCCGCCAAGGTTTGGCTGTGCAGGAACGGTACTAACACCGTCCACACCGTGACATGCCCCACAAACAGATTCAGCAATTGCTTTACCCGCTGCTACGTCATATTTTGGCACGTTGACAGCTGCAGAACCGCCTACGCTGGCAATTAAAAGGCTTGCGGCAGTGATTAGTTTTTTCATCGGTAACAATTCCTACTAAAGCGTGTTGGTTATGACTCACAATGATGTTTGGATAAGTGGGTGACGTTGCGATCACCCTCATGGATCATCCTAGTAGTTTGCTGCTAAGACCATCGTGAATGTATCTGATAATTGGCAATATTATAGCAAGAGAATCCTATCCTTGTCTGCAATAATTGTAGGTGCAGTGATTTCGGTGAGGCAATTTTTCGGTGAGTTTGGCAACATTGCTTTGTCCCACGCTTTTTGCGATTCATCCGCTGATGCAGCTTTAAAACCCTTATTCAATTATTGATATGATGGGTTATTATGCCATAACTCATTTGTCAAGTAAAAGACTATCCATCAAAAGTGGTTGAGTATTGGTTGATAATTTTAGCGGGCGACAGCGGCAGGCGGGTGATTTGCTATAATTTTATCTTATTGACTATATAGCCAAGGCTTTTTTACTGGTACAATGCCTTTTTCTTGTCAATGATATTGTATGATACTTATGGATATGAATCGCTTAGCGCCTACTGACAATCCAGCTTTGTCGCCTGCCGAGAAGGCAGATGCGGCTAAAAGATGGCTACATCAAACTCAATTTATGTTATCTGCACCCACTTTTAAGCTTTGTCCTGCTGATACGGGGCTTGAGGTGGCGTTTGCAGGGCGTTCTAATGCAGGCAAGTCTTCTTGCATTAATGCCATTACCCAGCAACGACAGTTGGCGCGTTCTTCAAAGACGCCTGGTCGTACTCAGATGATCAATTTTTTTCATATGGGTGATTTGGAGCAGCGTTTGGTTGATTTGCCTGGTTATGGGTATGCGGCCGTGCCTGAGGCGATGAAAAAAGAATGGCAACATGAATTAGAAAAATATTTGATTTCAAGAAAGAGTTTGGCGGGGTTGGTTTTACTGACTGATATTCGCCATCCGTTAAAATTTTTTGATGAGCAAATGCTGCATTGGGCAAAAGATGGTGAGCTGCCTGTGCATGTGCTGTTGACCAAGGCGGATAAACTAAAATACGGGGCGGCAAAAAATACGTTGCAGCAAACCCGTAATCAGCTCAATAAATTAAAGCTACCGTTTACCATTCAGTTGTTTTCGGCACAAGATAAGATTGGGATTGATGAGTTATCCAGTCACTTGGCAACTTGGTTGACTTTGCCCCACGCTGAGATTTTGCCTGCTGATATTACGCCTTAATTGGGCTTAAATTGATGCGCCTGCTGCACTTGATTAATCTGTTGGTTAAGTACGGCATTGACGGCTTGGGGTTTGCCCAGATTTTTGGTGAGTTGTTGGGCTTGGCTAAGGGAGGTAACCGCTGCTTGTAGCTGGTTGCGCCAAAGCTCGCTGTAGGCACGGTATCTTAACATATTAATCTGATGGTTAATCTGCAGCTCACCTTGGCTATATTTTGCCAATTGTTGGGCTGCTTTTGCTAGCCTGTCCCAGATTGCCACGTCTCTAGGGCGCTGCTTGGATAGCGGCTGCAGTAAGCTGAGCGCTGCTTGTGCCTTGCTACTTGTTGGGGTGTGGTCTAAATAAATATCACTGATATAAAGTGGTATGTCCATCCTTTCTGGGTACAAGGTTGCCAATTGCGTAAGCTTAGTAATGGCTTGGTCGATGTTGCCTTGACTGACCAACAAACGACTATAGATAATGACTGCCAACGGGTTGGCGGCGTTATGGATTTGCGGCTCAAAATCCTTGATAAGGCTAGCAGCTTGGGTTGGCTCGCCATTGTCTAGATAATGCTCAATGAGCGCAAGTTTGGCACCTTCACTGGTTTTTGCGCCTTGTATGAGGTCGGCTTTGTTAACTAGGTGACCCAAATAACGCCCTCGCCATTGTAGTTGGTCAAATAGTTGCTGGCGGGCGACTTGGGCGGCAAGTTGACCACGGCTAAGCTTTTGGTTGGGTGCACTGTCATATCGGGTAGCACGGCTGCGCGCTTCACTTAATCTATCTGCTGTTAGGGGGTGACTCAGCATAAAGCTGGGTATTAGGGTGCTATTTTTTATGGGATTTTGCTGGTCGAGGGTTGTAAAAAAGTTGGGCATGGCGTTGACGTCATAGCCTGCTTGGCGCATCAGCTGCATGCCAATCCGATCTGCTTCTCTTTCTTGAGCACGGCTATATGCGGCACTGGCGTTGGCTGCCACTGCTTGTGAGCCCAATAGCACGGCGGTGCTAGCATTGCCATCACCTACCTTTGCCGCTGCCACGCCCGCCAAGATACCACCTGCTTGCAGTAGTAGTTGTTTGGTTTTTTCATCATGACGATGTTGGTAGTGGCGCTGGCTGACGTGTGCTATCTCGTGCGCCACCACACTTACCAACTCATCTAGTGTTTTTGCTTTATCCAGTAAGCCAATATTCATGCCAAATAGCCCCGAAGGCACGGCAAATGCGTTAATTTGTCTGTCGTCAATCACCACAATACCTAGCGGCGCTTCTAATCCTGCTACGGCATTGATTTGCCAAACAAGTTGCTCGAGGCTTTGTTGTAGCCATGGGTCTTGAATAAGCGGGGCGTTGCCATTTAATTGTCGCAGTGCCCACTCTCCTACCTGCAGATTTTGTTGCCGATCAATCAGCGCTTGCCCGTCATCCATACGGGCTAAATCTGGGGTTGGCATCATGCTATAGTTAATGTTTTGATTTGACCATTGCCCCAAGTTCGCCGCATTTGCGGTGCCTATATTGATGGTCAAGGTTAGGCAAAAGCTCAGTAGCAACATGCCAAATTGTGGGGGCTTGGGTATCATATTGGCATTCCGTTAGCAAGGTAGGTTATTGGCCTGATGATAAAGGCTAGAGGCGTTTTAGCGCGCCTGCTTAGTTGGGTTACTATACGAAAATATGCACTTGAAAAAAAACTATTTTTGTAATGATATCTTGCTTAAGATTAAGCGCGCGATTAACGATGCACTCATAGCAAACGTACCACGGTAAAAATTGAGATATGCAGCATGCTATTTTACAATAAGGCTTGTATTTTTGTGGATCATGCCCATGTATGACGATAATTAATCATCGCTATTTACCCCCTTATTAGAGATTGAAATTTTTGATTTGAGTTTTTTATGACTAATTTGATGTTTTCTCCGTCATCTTTTGTGATCGCGGACGCCTTAAAAAAAGACCCTAGCTTTTGCCAAGATTGGGCGTGGTTAGAGAAGGTAGCAGACAAGCTACCCGCACTGACACGGCAAGTAGCTCACTATGTTGATGCCAAGGGCTTGGCGTGTCCCATGCCGCTCCTAAAACTTAAAATGGCGTTACGTAGCCTTAATATAGGTGATTGCGTTTATCTCACCGCCACCGACCCCAACAGTGAGCATGACATTGGCGCATTTTGCCGACACACGGGGCACAGCCTCGTTAATATAGCAACGCCTATAGTAGCCCTAACCCATTTGGATAAGAACACAGACACAATCTTTCACCTGATCATAACCAAAAACTGCTAAACACCTCTTACAAAACAGCAAGGTTTGAGGCATACTTGATGACAAGAAAACTAGGAAAATAGACGGGCTTGTTCATGGCAACTAAAATAAAAAACTTACCAACGGCTAACCCAACCATGATAAAAAAAACCGCCAAACAGGGTCACACACCGACCAATTTTGATGACTTTGAGGAAGACGACCGTGATCACTTGGATGAACCCGCCCTAGATGAGCTAGAAGACGGTGACATTGACTTTGACACACTTCCTCAGGATTATGACGATTTAGAAGAATTCATTGACGAGTTTGACGAGGGCTATGAGGGGCAATTTGATGAAAAACCCAAAAAAACCGCACGCGCGCGGCAAAAGCCCAAAGCGATCAGCCGCGCATCTAACAACGCACTGGTACCCAGTATGCCTACTGCCCTGTCTGCACCAGGCGTCAACTTAGGCGCCTATATCAACGCGGTACACCAAATTCCGATTTTGACCGCCGAACAAGAACAAGCGCTGGCACACCGCTATACCGATGAAGGTGACGTCGAAGCAGCGCGGCTGCTTGTTATGTCTCATTTACGCTTTGTTATTCATATTGCCAGAAGTTATTCAGGCTACGGGCTACCACAGGGCGACTTGATCCAAGAAGGCAACGTCGGTCTGATGAAAGCGGTAAAGCGTTTTGACCCTAACAAAGGGGTGCGTTTGGTGTCGTTTGCGGTACATTGGATCAAAGCTGAAATCCATGAATTTGTGATCCGTAACTGGCGTATCGTCAAAGTTGCCACCACCAAAGCGCACCGCAAACTATTTTTTAACTTGCGCTCTTTGAAAAAAACCAACAATCAACTAACCCTTGAAGAAGCCGAGGCGATTGCCAAAGACCTCAATGTCACCGTCAAACAAGTGTTAGAGATGGAAAGCCGCCTCACCTCATATGATGCCTCCTTTGAAGCCCAAAGCGATGACGAAGATGAGGGACGCTATGCCCCACAATACTTCTTGGAAGACGGCGTAGATCCTGCCGATATGGTAGAAGACGCGGATTGGGAAGAGAGTAACAATACCGCACTCATGGAAGCCATGGAAGACTTAGATGACCGCTCACGCGACATTGTACAACAGCGCTGGTTAAATGAACAAAAAGCCACCCTCCACGAATTAGCGGCAGAATACAACATCTCGGCAGAACGGGTGCGTCAAATCGAAAAAAATGCCATGGACAAAATCAAAGAAGCGATGTTGGCAAATACCCACTTACAATTGGACTAATTGACATGAACTGGTTAAGCATTGCCGCGCTCAATATAGCAGTAGCCGTTGGCTGTGGCGCCTTTGCCGCACATGGACTAAAAGCACGTTTGACCACTGAGCAGCTGGCATGGTGGCACACAGGCACCCAATATTTTTTTTACCATGCATTGGGATTACTCATTGTGGCGTTATTGATTCGCCTTAAAATTGTGCCCACGCCCGTCGCTTGGTTACTACAATTAGGCATTTTATTGTTTACAGGCTCGTTGTATCTCATGGCACTTGGCATGCCGCGCTGGCTGGGCGCCATTACCCCAATAGGTGGGAGCTTATTTATCCTTGCTTGGATCTGGCTAGCCATTGCTGCCACCAAACAAAGTCCTGTTTAAAAAAACCTTTGGCTATCAACGCCATTGACCACCAAAACAACCTTTGATTAAAAACATGATTCATTAAAAAACTTTTGGTTAAAACTCTTGGTTAAAAAAAGGAACCCTCATGCCACAAGTACAATTAAATGGCGAAACCCTACAAACGCTGCATAGCAATCTACAGTTATTCTTGGATGAAATGGGACAAACGCAAGGGCGGTTTGCAGTTGAAATTGATGGTCAACTCATACCCAAAAGCCAATTATCCAATACCCAATTGGCGGGTGGCATGGCAATTGAAGTAGTGCAAGCGGTGGGGGGTGGCTAGTCCAATTGCGGTCTTTTT
>CALAPG010000397.1 GCA_937889485.1 uncultured Moraxella sp.
TGGGTGAATGGTCAGGGTTTTGGGCATTAAGATGGGTAACTATCGGGTCTGTATCAGCCGCACTGGGTTGGTTATTTAAGCGATTGAGCGCATTAAATACGTCTTTATCATCAGTTGCAATCAAGTTATTGACCGCAACCGTGGGCGCGATCGTCACCTCTGCGGTCAATTGATTAAAAAAAGAGCGGTTACTGAGTTGGCTGGCACCATTTTCCAAAAACAACCCTGCCACGGGGTTGCCTGCAAGCTCGCCTTCGGTAAATAACAAATTAAGGTTGCTATAGACGGTTTGAGTAAAACCTGTCGGCAATGAAATAATGCGGCGTAAACTGCGAGTAAACCAACGATCAGCATAATCTGTACCACGAAAAGGTGAAGAAATAAATACCGCGCGATCTACTTGCGGCAGGGATTTTAACTGAAAACGGCTGGTAAATTCTTGATTATTGGCGCTAGCCACCGTGCGATAGTAATTGTCTGAAAAACGGTCGGACTGAGAGTAATCACTAATCATGGATTTGACTTTTGGGGTAAGATCATCGTTTGACACCAACAACCTGCCAATCACGCCGCCCATACTGTGCCCGATGATTACCGCATGCTGGCTGGCAGCATCTTGTTGGCTTGGATCCATTTGCCTAAACGTGCTTTCAATTAGGTCATAAATTTGATAGCGGTTTTCTAGCATGGGAATATTGGTTGGGTAAAAAACTTGCCAAACCTGAAAATTATCGCGTAGCTTGGGGTCATTAAACACGTCATTGGTCAAGCCAATCCACGTTTCTGGACTGGATGCCAACCCATGCAGCATGATAATAACGCGCTTATTAGGGTTATAAGGCTCGAGCATAAATAAATGCGGCTGCGACTGCTGATAAGGCGAGGCAAGCATATTAAAATAACTGACATTTGATAAGGCATTGTCTTTGAGCCATAGACCATATGCCGCCGAAAAATTGGCAGACAGCGCAAAGTCTTTATTTAAAATAGTCACGCTTTTAAACTGATAGGGATCGTACACATTGAGTGAAAAATCCGTGGTTTTTAACAGCTCATCGATGCTACTGCCTTTGGGTACCAAAACCGCGGTCATGGGTAGATGCCCCAAAGGGTGAATGCGCTGCAAAGCGGGGGTATTATTGGCGCGGCGGCGTAAGATTTCTGCCAAGATAGAGGTGGTGGCGCGGTCATTGAGCAGTGCCACATAGTTGACCCCAAACCCGTCACGGCGACTGACCGTATTAAACTTGGCTAAATTTAATTGATAGCTTGAAATTAGTTTGGTTGAAGCCATTTTTGGGCTAAACGGCTGACCGTTCATATTGACGTGGAGCTGATGCCTCGTAATTTGGTAGTTTTCTGACAATTTTTGCTGATAAAGGTTTTCACCTAATGCCACAATGCCCGCATAATATAAATCTTGAATTTGGGTATCGCGCTCTTTGGGGAGATAAAATAAGCTACCCTCGGGTTGGTGGGCGGCGCTTGGTGTTAGAATGTCGTACATGAGATATATATAAGAAAAGCGAATGGACTGTAGCATTTCATCTTGATAAGCGGACATACAAGAAACCGCAGGCGAAGGTTTTGGGGTTTCAGGGTTGCCCGCAAAGTTTTTGGCATAAGGCGTGGCAAAATCTTTGGGTGGATTGCTACAAGATTTTCCTTGCTTGCGCTGCAAGGCAGAAGAATAAAAAAGCTCACTGATCGCGCCGTAAAGCCCTTTATCTACATTCAAATCGGCTTGGCGCAACGTAATGACACAGGCAGGCATATCCGACAAGCATTTTTCTTCATCTAGCCCTGCTTGTACTAACCGACTTTTGGTATCCATGCTAAGACGGCTGGATAAAATGTTAACGCGCTGATTTAAGATGGCTTGCGTGGTACTACGTTTGCCAATCTTGGTGGTGGTGCAGCCGCTAAGGATGATGACCATAATTATCATCACAAGCAGTGGCAAAAGAATTTTTTGATGAGGATGGGCAGGGTGGCGAGATTGTATCATGATACGTCATTCTCTGTGGGGCAGCACATAATGGTAGATAGCCTGCCCCTATGTTTTTTTGGGATAGGTTTGTTATCTGGGTCTTAAAAAAATCACCATGCTACGTCTAGGTGAACATGGTGAGGTAAATTATAATGGATAGTCGCTACTTTGCGTTTACCGCCCATTAAGCCAGAAGGCGCTAGCGGCGACGGGTCGGGTGGGTAATAGATTTATGGCATTACCGCGTCTGCAGGAATATCCCAAATATAGTATTTACCACTGTTAACAATTCTGAGCTGTTCATCAATGTAAGGGTTATTGGGGTTTTTGGCTTTAAAGTCATTGAGGCGTTGGAGCGCGCGGTCTTTTTTGTCATCCAATAAATCCGCTTGAGCAAGGCTTTGGGTAGCCTCAAGATAGCCCATGCTTTCTGCTTTTTCTAGGTATTTGGCGCCTTCTTTAAAGCCGCCGCCTTCTGCTAGCATGGCACCGTACAAGAAGTTGGCTTCTGCCGTGTCTTTGAGTTTAATCGCGCGCGCAATATAATTGCCTGCTCGAACGGCATAGTCTGATCCTAAATCCAAGTTTCGACCCATGGCGTTGAGCTTGGCGGCGCGTAGTAGCACGTCATACGAGGCGTTATTATCTTTTGCGTAAGTTTCGATCCATGCCGTCAACTGTTTTAGGCGTTCTGTGGCGTTATAGCGCTCAGTGCGGCTATTAAAGACAGGGGGGTAATGGCGTGCTTTGGGTGAGGCAAAGGTAATGAAATCGTCCAGAACGCTCACATCTAGTTGGGCGTTGTTGGCGGTTGTTTGCGGTATCAGCACCGTGGGCAAGGTAGCAAGCTGGCTGATAGACAACGCGGGCAACGCGACATTGGATAAATGTTGCGAGCTCAAGTCGGTGCCTATCCATTGTACGCTATTGACCTTAGGGTAACTTACCGTACCCAGTGTGGGTTCGGTCAACACAGGAACCAATACCGACCCTGTGGCGGAGGTGCTAATGACAGGCGCCGCACTATCAGCAGTTGCGGTACTTTTAACGGTTTTGCTGGTTTTGGTTGCTTTGCTGGTTTTGGCAGCTTTTGGGGCAGGCTTGCTAGGGGCAGCACTGGCAAGCGGGGCTGCGGCGACCATCAATAATCCCAATGAGCATGCTAACGGTTTTACTATATTTGTCATAAAAGTATCCTTAAGGTAAAAATAAATGCATATAAAAAAAGAAGAGCCAAAATCCGTAACAGACTGACGGCAATGATTGGCGCCTAAATAGCACCATAATGGAAAAAAAAATGAAAGAAGTCAGTAAACGTATTGTTATTTTTTATCCAAAAGGCTCACACATGCGTAACTTAGCCTTAGCAAGTGCACCATAGTAAGGGAAGCCACAGCTAGACAATAGCCCTACAGATGATAAGCCACCCCTTTCATGCAGTTTGCCAAAAAACGCATGGTGGTTTTGACAGGCGGTGGCAACACTGACGCGCCAGAGGCTATAGCTTTATCGCGATGTTGTAGCTCTTCGATGTCCATTTGGGCAAGAATTTGGGCGCTGCGCTGATCTTGCTTGGGCAATTGATCAAGATGGCTTTGTAGATGTTCACTGACTTGGATTTCTGTTTCGGCAACAAAGCCCAAACTAAACTCATCTGAAATCATGCCCGCCACGGCACCAATACCAAACGATAGCCCATACCATAATGGACTAAAAACACTGGGATGGCTACCTAATTCATCAAGACGGGTTTCACACCAAACCAAATGGTCGATTTCTTCAAGGGCAGAGTGATGCATCGACTGTTTGACCTTGTCATCTTTGGCGCTAAAGGCTTGCCCGTGATAAAGACCTTGGGCGCAGACTTCACCCGTGTGGTTAATGCGCATCAAGCCTGCTACATGCCGCGCCTCTTCTACGGTTAGTTTTGGTATCGTTGGGCTACTAACAGGCAAGGGGCGTGTGCTTGGGTTGCTATGTGGAATAAAGGCTCGCAGCGCTCGGTCAAGAAAGACGATATTGCGGTCAAGTTTGCTGAGGGAGGCGGTGGTATGGGATGTGGACATAGATCACGCTAGTTATTATAGTTTTTTGGGATAAAAGTAGTACCTAATTTTACCCAAAACAGGGGATTTTGACTAGCACTTAACGGCTAATCACCTGCAAAAAATCCCATGACCAATCCATATAAGCACATGGGTTTAATACATGGGACGCTTTGGCGAATAAAATTGCTATAGAATCAAGTTATAAGGGTGGCAGCTGCGAGCGATAGGCTTCGGCAAAATTGTTGCCCATCAGGGCGTCACTGGCTTTGACCGTGACATACGTCCCTGGGGCGTCACCAAAGGTAGCAATGTCTTTGCCTTGGTGATTTTGACCCACCACACGGGCAGCCACCTCATTGCCCTCATACGGCTTGATCCAATCATGCCAATGATTCCACCAAGTATCTGCCACGTAGTTGGCATCTTTATACCACTGGTTGGCATCGGCGCTGTAGTTGTCATTGGTATAAAAGCCGTATTTGCTGCCTGGGGGGTTCATGATGCCTGCAATGTGCCCTGACTCCCCTAGAACAAACACTTTTTCGCCACCAAATACTTGTGTGCCTGGGTAGCAGCTTTTCCATTTGGCAATATGGTCTTGGAGGGTTGCTACCATGTAAACAGGGGTTTTTACTTTGGATAAATCAATTTTAACGCCATCGATTTCTAGTGCATTGGGTTTTCTAAGCGAGTTGTTAAGATAAAAATCGCGTAGTAAGAAATGATGCAGCGCAGCGGTGACGTTGGTACAGTCAGAATTCCAATACAGTAGGTCAAAGGGAACAGGGCGCTCGCCTTTGAGGTAGTTTTGGATATAGTAGTTCCAATACAAGCTGTTCTCGCGCAGTAAGCTAAAGGAAACGCCCATCATACGCCCGTCAAACACGCCTTTTTCTGCGTTTTGCTTGTCAATGGCGGTGACAATTTTGTCATCAATAAATACGCCAATATCGCCTGGGTCTGTAAAGTCAATGATGGTTGCCCAAAGCGTGGCACTGGCAATGCGATTTTCTTGTTTTTTGCCTGCCAAGTAAGCCAGTGTGAGGGCGGTAAGCATGCCGCCAATACAATAGCCTGTGATGTTGATAGTTTTTTCACCCGTAATGGCTTCGATTTGGTTCATCGCCGCTAGGACACCATCTTTGAGGTAAGTTTCCATGCCGACATTTTTGTACTCAGGCGTTGGATTTGCCCATGATATCACGAATACGCTATGCCCTTGGTTCACCGCCCAATGGATAAAGGAGTTTTTCTCACGTAAGTCCATGATATAAAATTTATTAATCCATGGCGGCACTAGCAGCATAGGGCGCTGCTTGACTTTGTCGGTGGCAGGTTCATATTGAATCAGCTGCATCATGTGGTTTTCAAAGACGACTTTGCCTTTTGAGGTAGCAATGTTATCACCCACCCGAAACGCGCTTTGGTCAGTCATGCGGATGTTAAGGGTGTCGGCGCTATTGCCCATGTCTTCTGCAAGCTGTTTCATGCCTTGTACCAAGTTTTGACCGCGACTTTCAATGGTCAATCGTAGCACTTCAGGGTTAGTCAATAAAAAATTGGTAGGCGCAATGGCATTAATCCATTGACGGGTAAAAAATGCCAAGCGTTGGCGGGTTTTTTCATCAATGCCTTCCACGCCATCAATCGCGTCCATCATGGCTTGCGTTGTTAGCAAATAATTTTGTTTTAGAAAATTAAACGCGGGGTTGTCTTCCCATTCTTCGTCGCTAAAGCGTTTATCCCCTTTTTCAGGCACGACCACAGGCTCAATTTTTTTGCCGATGATTTGCTGCATGGTATTTTGCCACAAGTGCATTTGGTCGCGTAGCAACTGTAGGTGGTCTTCAACCAAGTTACCTGGGTGATTGGTCGCCATTTGTCCCATTTTTCGCCAGCCATCCATCAAATCCATCATGATTGAGGTGCTGGTGTATTGAGGATTTTGCTTCATGCGCATGGATTGTTCGGTAATTTGCTGGCTAAGCTTGGTCATGTTGCCCACAAATTGATTGCAAAACTCGCTCACTGTAGTGTTGTAGGGCGGCAAACTTTTTGCCATGTGAGTGAAGGGATTGGTATTTAGCAAAAAATCAAAGGGATTTTGGGGCAAATCAACGTCACTGTTGGCACCATTTGATGGTATAAATGGGTTGTTAGTAAAAAAACCATTATTAAAAAAATTATGGGTAAAAGGGTTTTGGCTAAAGGAGATCGGAAGAGCGTCGTGTAGGGAAAGAGTG
>CALAPG010000398.1 GCA_937889485.1 uncultured Moraxella sp.
GCGCCGTGGTAGGAGACAGTCCTTTTGCGGTATTATTGCCCGACGTGATATTAAACCCCTATGCCAGTGACTACAACACCCATAACCTGGCCTTTATGCTACAAGCATTTTGCAACTATCAGCATTCACAAATTTTGGTTGACCCAGTAGCCGAAGCCGATATCCATAAATACGGCATTGCCAAACTCAAAAGTGCCCAAATCATTGAAAAAACAGCTGCTAATCAAACCTTTGCGGTAACAGGATTTGTTGAAAAACCCAAAGCAGAGGTTGCGCCATCTAACCTTGCAGTGGTGGGACGCTATGTCTTTAACAATGCCATCTTTGATTACTTAGAAACCACCAAACCCAGTGTGGGTGGTGAGATCCAACTCACAGACGCCATTGATGCATTGATAGCCACACAAGGGGTAGATGTGGTCAGTATGGTAGGCAATAGTTTTGATGCGGGCGATATGACCAGTTATATGCAGGCATTTTGTTATTTTGCTGATAAATTTGAAAACTCGCATTAATCCAAAAGGCTAACCATGGGCTCAGTAGATTTAGATAAAGACCATCTACCCTTGTCGGCTTGTCACCAAGCTTGGCAAAATTTGTATCAAGACGCCAAGCAGGCGCCTAACTTATCTATGCTATTTGATCAGCAAGATCAAAGCGGTAGCGTGCCTAGAGGTGAGGCTTTTCAATGCACAGCTTGCGACATCTTGATGGACTTTAGCAAGCAAAAATTGACTAAAAAAACTCTAACGGATTTGCTACACCTAGCTAAAGTATCTGACTTAAAAAGAAAAATTAATCAGCTTATAGCAGGTGATATTGTCAATGATACAGAAAATCGCCCCGCGTTACACACCGCCCTACGGCAACCAAAGTCTGAGGTATTGTTCTTAAATGAGCAAGATGTTATTGCCAATGTGCATGCAAGCCTTGATAAGGCAGAAGGGCTCGTCAATCGTATACGTACAGGCATATGGCGTGGCTACGCGGGCAAAGCGATTACCGATGTGGTCAATATTGGGGTGGGTGGCTCAGATTTAGGGCCAGTCATGGCAACGACCGCCCTAAAGGAGTGGTCAGATACGGCAATTCAAGTACATTTTGTTTCCAATATGGATGGCACGCAGCTTGATGGCTTGCTCAAAGTTTTAAACCCACAAACCACCTTATTTATTATTTCTTCCAAGTCTTTTTCTACTATTGATACTTTTTCCAATGCCAAAACCGCGCTGTCTTGGCTGTTAGCTAGTCATGATAACAAAGCCACTATTTTGCGCCGTCACTTTATTGGTATTTCGACCAAAACCGATAAAATGAGTGAGTGGGGCATTCATGTAGATAATCAGCTACTCCTATGGGAATGGGTGGGTGGACGCTTTTCGATGTGGTCGGTAATTGGGCTTGCGATTGCTATCAAGATTGGTATGCCCAATTTTCGTGAGCTGCTAGCGGGTGCTTATGCGATGGATCAGCATTTTGCCAGTGCAAAGTTTAGCCAAAATATGCCTGTTTTGTTGGGGTTGATTGGGGTTTGGAACAGTACCTTTTTGGGCATCAATGCCCACGCAGTGCTGCCTTATGATGGTAGGTTATCGTTTTTCCCCAATTATTTAACCCAACTAGAGATGGAGAGTAATGGCAAGTCGGTCAATCGCCAAGGTAATGCGGTCGATTATAATACTTGCCCCATCTTATGGGGGGATATTGGTTCTAATGCCCAGCATGCGTTTTATCAGCTACTTCATCAAGGTACGCAAGCAGTCAGCTGCGACTTTATTGCGCCCATCCGCCGTTATGCAGAGGTGCAGCAGGCAAATCCTAATTTGATTGAGCAGCATCAGTTATCGTTGGCCAATTGCTTGGCACAAAGCCAAGTATTGGCATTTGGTAATGATGCCGTTGATAAAGATGATACAATGGTTGATAAGTTTAAGCGTTATCGCGGTAATCAGCCCTCTACCACGCTCTTGTTAAAACAACTGACGCCCAAAAGTTTGGGGTCGTTGATTGCTTTGTATGAACATAAAGTGTATGTGATGAGTGTGATTTGGCAAATCAACCCATTTGACCAGTGGGGCGTTGAGGTGGGTAAGGTTATGGCAAATGCGGTGTTTGATGCACTGGTATCTATGGACACCAACACAAATTTTGATAGCTCGACTAATGCTTTGCTAAAAATCATTCAACAGAATAGATAGTATTATGATGGAACAAATTTTTATTATCGGTGGCAGTAACGAAGCACTAAACACAGCAATTGTAATGGCAAGTTTAGATAGAAAAGTGACAGTCATTTGTTCGCAAAAGCAAATACAAGATACTCTCCAGCATTATTGTTTTGAGCGACAGATGGTCTCATTGTGGCACTTGTATACAAAAGAGCAAAAAATACAAATCAATGAAGAGGTCTCGGCGACATTAGGTCAGATTAAAAATGATGAGACATTTCTATCTGCGACTTTTTGGCTATTTTTGGACACGTTAGATATCAATGATCGTCAACCCATTTTGGGGGCTATTAATCATCCCAATTGTAAAACAGTGTTGAGTGGGGTGTGCGATATTGGCGCAGCTGATAATATGGCAGCCGCATTGGCAACACCGTATGTGTTTTATTTACCATTTATTTTTATAAAAGATGGCATGAATTTTAGCTCTTTATTACAACCAGAGTTTGTCGTGCTAGGTGAAAAAACACCTAATAGCTACCTTGAGTGTGATGCAGTGAGTTTTTTTGTGAACCAATCGCAACAAAATCATGTTACAGATATTAAAACTGCTGAGTTCTCACGTAATACCATTATGACAATGTTGGCGACTCGTTTAAGTTTGATGAATGAATTATCCAGATTGGCTGATCAACTAAATGTAGATATTACACAAGTAGAAAATATTGTCGGCAAAGACCCAAGAATAGGCAAAGATTATCTTTCTGCAGGTTGGGGGTTTGGAGGGAAAACGCTGCCTAACGAATTGTTGCGATTGACCCATACATTTCAACAATGCAACATCAAAAGCTCTTTAATTCAAAAAGTAATGGCGATCAACGAAGACCAAAAAGAGCTGATTTTTCGCAAATTTTGGCGACACTTTGATGGATTTATTGAGCATAAAACCGTGGTCATTTGGGGTGCAGGATATCGTAGTGGCACAGGGAGAACAACAAACTCTGCTATTCATCCTCTACTCAAATTGCTTTGGTCGTATCAAATTAAGACATTGATTTTTGCCACCAATACAGCATTTGAGCTTCAAGAGCACTACAGTGGTGAACCTTTATTTGAGTTAATACAAGATAGCTATCAATACTTACCACAAGCCGATGCATTGTTTATTATTAATGTTTCTGCGCATTATAGTTTGAATGTTAATTTGTTGAATCAAGCCAACGTACCTATTTTTGATGCTAAAAATTTTGTGAATAATGAGAATAAAATAAGACTAACTACCGCATATTATGGTATTGGTCGCTAAAAATGACAACAATACTTAACGCTATAGTTTGTTCTAACAAGTAATATTACAATAACGGTTGTAGTGACATTAAAAGGTAACTTATGAAACCCATATCAAACAAAATTTTGGTTACAGGCGGTGCGGGCTATATCGGTAGTCACACCTTGATTGAGCTAGTACAAGCAGGGTTTGAACCTGTCGTCTACGATAACCTCTCTAACAGTAGCCCCCTTGCGGTTGGGCGTGTTGAGAAGATTATTGGGCAACCTATTACTTTTATTGAAGGCGATATTCTAGATACTGCGCGACTTGAAAAAACATTTGTCGACCACAATTTTTTTGCCGTGATACACTTTGCAGGGCTAAAAGCCGTGGGCGAGTCGGTAGCCAAACCGTTATGGTACTATCAAAATAACGTGACAGGCACGTTAAACTTATTAGAAGTCATGAGTAAGGCTGCCATCAAAAACTTAATTTTTTCTTCATCAGCTACCGTCTACGGTGATCCCCAATCATTACCGATTGTTGAGACATCGCCGCGCTCTGCCACCAACCCATATGGGCAAAGTAAGCTAATGATTGAACATATTCTAGCGGATTTAGCTAGTTCAGACGCGGAGTGGCAAGCCATTAGTTTGCGCTATTTCAACCCCATTGGGGCGCATATTACAGGAACAATTGGTGAAAATCCCAACGGCATTCCCAATAATTTGATGCCTTATATTAGCCAAGTTGCGGTAGGCAAGCTTAAGCAGCTTAGTGTGTTTGGGGATGATTATGATACGGTAGATGGCACGGGCGTGCGAGATTATATCCATGTGGTGGATTTGGCAAAAGGACATGTGGCAGCGCTGCAGTACCTCCAAAAACAATGCAAGCTAGGTTTTGAGGCGATTAACCTAGGGACAGGTAAGGGGACTTCGGTGCTGGAGCTGGTGCAAAGCTTTGAAGCGGTTACAGGACAAGCCGTGCCCTACCAAATGGCACCAAGACGGGCAGGAGATATCGCCAGCTGTTATGCTAGCAGTGGCAAGGCTCATCAGCTATTAAACTGGCAAGCGGCGCTGGGTATCAAAGAAATGTGTGCAGATACCTGGCGTTGGCAACAACAAAACCCGAATGGCTATGATGCTTAAGGAGCGGTACAAAGCATCATGTGATCTGTAAAAACAGTAAAAGCAATATTTTACTTGACCCACAAAATTAGAAAGAGATAATAGAAGGTTAACTTTCTTCTATCGACCGCTAAGTACCCTTATTAATGAATGATATTACCGCAGTAGGCGACTTTTCGCACCAAACCGTCTTATTGGCTGAGACGGTTGCTAGCGTCTTAGATACGCCATTGTCCAGCTTATCGCAACTTGCGCCCAAATTTTCTGGCATTTTTGTGGATGCCACCTTTGGTAGGGGCGGTCACAGTCTCCTATTACTTAATCATCTAGATAGTGACAGCCGCCTGATCGTTTTTGATAAAGACCCCCAAGCCATTGCTGCCGCCACAGCACTGGCAAAAACTGATGCCCGTGTCACCGTAGTGCATGAAAGTTTTGCGCAGTTACAATCGAGCTTACAAGCGCTAGGTATTGTGCAAGTACAGGGAATTATGGCAGATTTAGGGGTTTCTTCCCCCCAGCTAGATGACGGCAGCCGCGGATTTAGTTTTATGCGAGATGGGGCGGTGGATATGCGTATGGACACCACGCGTGGGCAGTCGGTGGCACAGTGGCTAGCCGAGGTGGATGAAAACACCCTTGCTGATGTGTTATTTAATTATGGCGAAGAGCGTCACAGTCGCCGCATTGCCCGTGCCATTAAGCAAATGCCTGATTACCATTCCACCTTGCAGCTTGCTGAAGTCATCAAACAAGCCCACCCAAACTGGCAAAAAGGCAAACACCCTGCTACCCAAAGTTTTCAAGCCATGCGGATTTTTATTAACAATGAGCTAGGTGACATTGAAGAGTTTTTAGCACAAGCGTTATCGGTGCTAAGTCCAGGTGCGCGCTTGGCAGTGATTAGTTTTCACTCACTTGAAGATCGTCTCATCAAGCAGTTTTTGCAAAAACATAGCAAAGGGCAATACCCAGGGGATGAGCTGTTACCCATGCCGCCCAAGCGCCCAAAACTTTTATCAAAACCTGAACGCGTGGCACCTTCCGCTGCTGAAATTAAAAGCAATCCGCGAGCTAGAAGCGCCTGGTTACGTTCAGCCACATGCCTTAAACCTAAGCAGGCACCCGACTGCTAGCGCAAATTTTTTTGGTGCATATTTGCTATAAGATCCAACAATGGCTTAGGCTGCCAAGGCGTGTACATCCATTAGCAAACCAACAACATATTAGCTTGTATAAAATGACTTAGCTTGCGTTATAATGGTTTGTTTTGTGTGTTTGGGCGAGACTGTAAACGGTTAAGCGTTTGGTAGGGGTGTAAGGCAATTGTTAAATGCAGTGAGTTTTGTTATGCTTACCCCATAATATTCAACATCTTACAACCAGCCGTTACGCCAAGCGGACAGTTTGTTCACCCAGCCTGTTTTGATAGCCTAGTTAGTTGGCAGGTAAGATATGTTAAATGCCTTTGGTAATTTAACTTTAACTTTTAGTCAGTTTAAATGGCTCGTTGATCTGACAAGGCAGCACTGGGGCTAGCACAAGCACTTAAGTTAAAAGAACCCAAAATTGACCATAAATTTTACAGGAAAATGCCCTTATTTCAGGTTTTGGGTCTAGCTTCACCGTCTTACGGTACCTATCCTTGCGCTATGGCACAGGGAGCCTGCCAAGCCAACATGATATAATTTGCGTTTGATATAAGAAAAT
>CALAPG010000399.1 GCA_937889485.1 uncultured Moraxella sp.
TTTTGTAGCGCCTTATGAGTGATACTTTTGTCGATGCGCTTGAAGCGTTAGACCCGCTCACCCCCGAACCCAAGCCGCCTGTACCCCCGCAAAAACCGCCAAGGCGGTTGCCGTATATGGCATACGAGCATCAGCAGCAGATTACGCGGCTATGTGTGCGCTGTGGGCTGCTATTGATGCAGTATGGGGCAGAGTCTGCCACGGTGGCGGATTTGTGCCGCCGTCTTGGGCTGGCGTTGGGGTTGGCTAGCGTGGAGTGCGGTATTGCCTTCAACGGCATTACCATCACCACCATCTATAATCACCGCTGCATCACTACCTTGCGCGCGTCAACCACCCACGCAATTAATGTCAATATCATTGTACAAATTCAGCGAATTGTACTGGATTTGGAAAGCATGCCTGTGACTAGTACCCTTGAGCACGCAACCCATCGGTTTGATGAGATTGATAGAACCACGTATCCCACCAAGTTGGTGGCGGTGATGGTGGGGTCATCATGCGCGTGTTTTGCTTATTTGGCAGGCGGTGATATCGCGGTGTGTGCGGTGACGTTTATTGCCGCGATGATGGGGTTTTCGCTGCGGCAGTGGCTGGCAAAAAACCATTTTAACCCGTTTATTGCGGCATTGGTGTCGGCGTGTTTTGGTTCGCTATTTGCCAGTATGGCGTTACTGCTGGGGCTTGGTAATGACCCACACATTGCTATTGCTTCAAGTGTGTTGTGGCTGGTGCCAAGTTTTCCCTTGATTAACTCCTTGTCTGATATGCTCAAAAGCTACATGAATATTGGTATTGGGCGCTTTATGTTTGTGATTGTGCTGACCTTATCTAGCTGTATTGGCATTGTGCTGTCATTATTGCTGCTCAATATTGACCATTGGGGAGTGGGGTAATGAGAGGGTCTGTGATAATAATGTCACTTATTCATTTATCTTATCACGGTGGATTTGTTAATGGCTATTGACCTTATCGCCTTGGTGCGCGCGGCAATGTTTGCAAGTCTGATGACGCTTGGCTGGTCTTTGATGGTCAATGTGCCAAGACGCTATATTTGGCAATGTTTGCTACTAACGGTGCTTGGCTATGGGCTAAGAGAAGTGCTAAGGCAGCAGGCTGTCAATTTGGTGTTATCTACTTTTATTGCGGCAGGTACTTCGGCATTTTTGGCAATTTATTTGGCAAAAAAATACTTGCTGACACCAAAAATGATTTTGGTGCCTGCCATGCTGTGTATGATGCCAGGGATTACGGCGTACAAAGCCATGATTAGTTTTGTGCAGCTTGGCTACTATGGCTATAATCCGCAAGTGTTTGGGCAAATGATGGATTTTGCGTTTAATGCCATCTTTGTGACCAGTGCCTTGGTGTTTGGGATTTCGCTGCCCACGTCATTTTTGTATCGTAAAAAACCGATTGTTTGATAGCCTGTCAGTCCAATTGAATTTTGGTGCCTACTTTTGAAAAATTCATCACAAATTGGCTTTTAAATCGCCTGACGTTGTTATCATAGGTGAGATTATCACGGGTAAAACGGTGGTATTCTGCCATATTTTTGGCGTGTACCAATAGCAAAAAGTCATAGTCCCCTGATATCTCGTAGCAGCTCATCACGTTGGGAATGCGGTTCATCAGCCGCTCAAAGCCATCTTGTAGCGCGTTGTTTTGTTTTTCCATTTCAATCAGTACAAACGCGGTCAAATCAAAGCCTAGCTCGGTGGGGTTGACAATCACCACTTGCCGCGTGATGACGCCTGTTTCGGTCATCATCTGAATACGGCGCTGGCAGGTGGCAACCGAGGCGTGTACTTTTTCTGCAATGTATTTAAGGGGTAGGGTCGCATCGGCTTGTAAAAGGTTTAAAATACGTTTGTCGATGTCATCTATTTCGTGAATCATGGGGCATATTACCTATCTAAAACCCTGTCGCAATACGGGGATATGATCTCTCTATTTTTTTGAAAAATAACCGCTTTTTTAATGGCTAAATTGGTATAAATTATCATAATTATGATTATAATGAAATAATTTATCAAAAATAATTGTTATACTCTTCGCAATTTTCATAGAATGATGCAGATGAGACCGCCGCTGCCCTCGTTGATGATGCGCTCGAGCGTCTGGCGGAGCTTGGCGCGCAAGTTGCCGGCGACGGCGATCAGTACCTGGTCGCCGGC
>CALAPG010000400.1 GCA_937889485.1 uncultured Moraxella sp.
TATTATAATCGGTAAAAATTGGGTGTTTTTTATGATAAGATAGCGCCTCATTTCGTTGCTTTACGGTTTGGGCATCAACACAAATGGGTCAGTTGGTAATAACTGGCTTTTTTGTTTTTGTCACCGCTATTATCAAATTTTTGTCAACCAAGTCGAGTTTATTATGAGTCATCCTTACGCGCTACTCTCTGTTTCAGATAAATCAGGTATTGTTGATTTTGCCAAAGGGTTGATTACCCACGGTTTTCGTCTATTATCAACAGGCGGTACTTATAAATTACTAAAACAGCATGAACTAGCAGTGACCGAAGTCGCTGAATACACAGGTTTTGCTGAGATGATGGATGGGCGTGTCAAAACCTTGCACCCAAAAATTCATGGCGGTATTTTGGGTCGCCGCGGTATGGATGATGCGGTCATGCAGCAGCATGGTATTGACCGTATTGATATGGTGGTGGTCAATCTTTACCCGTTTGCCCAGACGGTGGCAAACCCCAACGTGAGCCGTGAGGATGCCATTGAAAACATTGACATTGGCGGCCCTACCATGGTGCGTGCTGCCGCTAAAAATCACGACCACGTTAGCATTGTAACCAGCCCCAATGATTATGCCAGCATCTTGGGCGAGCTGAGTGCGCATGGCAGTATCCGCGAGCAAACCCGTTTTGACTTGGCGGTCAAGGCCTTTGAACATACCGCACATTATGATGGTATGATTGCCAATTTCTTGGGCGGGCGTTTACACAGCTTTGACAATGCAGAACAATTTCCACGTACATTTAATGTACAAATGGATAAAGCCCAAGATTTGCGGTACGGTGAAAACCCGCACCAACAAGCGGCTTTTTATGTTGAAAAACCGTCGGTTGATAGCCGCAAAGAAGCCAGTATTGCCACTGCCAAACAGCTGCAAGGCAAAGAATTATCTTACAATAACATCGCAGACACCGATGCCGCACTTGAGTGTGTTAAGTCGTTTGAGGCGCCAGCATGTGTGATTGTCAAGCACGCCAACCCTTGCGGTGTGGCAGTGGATGCCAATTTGACCCAAGCCTACCAAAAAGCCTTTGCCACTGACCCAGAATCTGCCTTTGGTGGCATTATCGCTTTTAACCGTGAGCTGGATGTTGCCACCGCGACCGCCATTGTTGAGCAGCAGTTTGTGGAAGTCATCATCGCCCCAAGTATTGCTGATGGCGTACTTGAGGTGACAGGCGCCAAGAAAAACGTCCGTGTATTGGTATGCGGTGAGCTACCAAGCCCAAGCGCGCGCCAAGCCCAGTTTGACTTCAAACGCGTGACAGGCGGTCTGTTGGTGCAAGCGCAAGATTTGGGCTTGATTACCCTTGATGACCTACAGATTGTCACCAAAGTGCAGCCCACCGCCCAGCAGCTTGATGATTTGTTATTTACCTGGCAAGTGGCAAAATACGTCAAGTCCAATGCCATCGTGTACGCTAAAGACGGTCGCACCATTGGTGTGGGCGCAGGTCAAATGAGCCGTGTTAACTCCGCACGGATTGCCGCGATTAAGGCAGAGCACGCAGGTTTATCGCCTGTGGGTGCGGTGATGGCATCAGATGCGTTTTTCCCATTTCGTGATGGTATTGATAACGCTGCAGCGGTGGGTATCAAAGCCATCATCCAACCAGGCGGTTCGATGCGTGATGATGAAACCATTGCCGCCGCCGATGAACATGGCATTGCCATGGTGTTCACAGGGATGCGTCATTTTAGACATTAATGCTTATGGCTTAATAAAAAAGGCGAAACAG
>CALAPG010000401.1 GCA_937889485.1 uncultured Moraxella sp.
GATCTACACAGGCGAAGACACTCTTTCCCTACACGACGCTCTTCCGATCTATTGGTGGGTGAGTAGTTGGCTTGCTGCATGGAGCGCAGCAGTACGCTGTGAATACTGATGGCATCGGGACGCTCGCGGGTGGCCTCGATGATACGCTGATAGTCCGCTTGCGTGGGGTTTTCTTCGGGGAAAGATAAGCCAAAGTGTTTGACAAAGTCACTGACACGCGCGGCTTTTTCAGCTTCTGGGGTGTCGTGATTACGATACAGGACTGGCAATTCATGCTTGAGCGAAAACGTCGCAGCACAGGTATTGGCAAGCAGCATCATCTCTTCGATGAGTTTGTGCGAGTCGCCACGGGTACGCGGTACGATATCACTGATTTTGCCTGTTTCATCAAACTTGATATACGTCTCCGTGGTTTCAAACTCCATGGCATGACGCTCACCGCGTTTCACCAGTAGCACTTTGTATAGGTCATATAACACATCAATCGATTTTTTGACCGCTTTGTTGCCCGTGATGGTCACAGGAATGGCGGCTTTTGGCGTTTCACCTTGCACTTGGGCAAAGTAATCATTAACTTGGTTGTAGGTAAGGCGCGCTTGACTGTGCATGACGCTCGGGTAAAACTCATAGCCTGTCACATTACCACTACGCGATAACGTGATATCCGCCACCATACATAGGCGATCCACATTTGGGTTGAGTGAACAAAGCCCATTGGAGAGTTTTTCAGGCAGCATGGGCACCACAAAATGGGGGAAATACACCGAGGTGCCGCGCTCATAGGCTTCTTGGTCAAGCACTGAATTGGCGGTCACATAGTGACTCACATCGGCAATTGCTACCACCAAGCGATAGCCCCCGCCGCGGCGTTTTTCGGCATATACCGCATCATCAAAATCGCGTGAATCCTCACCATCAATGGTGACTAATGGCAGCTCACGGATATCTTTGCGGTCTTGGTAATCTTTGGCAGTCGGCTCTTGATAGGCATCGACTTGCTGCATGGCTTTTGTGCTAAACTCATGAGGGATATCATAATTGAGTAGCGTGGTTTTGATAATCAGCTCGCGCTCGTTGTCATCCACCAAGCTTTCTGTAATGTTGCCCGTGGCATATTCATGCTGGGTTGGGTAATCAATAATCCCCACTTTGACAGGGTCACCTACTTTAAGCTGTAAGGCTTCGACATTCTCATGGGTCACGGTAATGGGCTGGTGGTTGTTTGGGCTAATCAGCGCCACAAAATAGCCATCATCATTTTTTTCAAGCTTACCGATATAGGCTAGTTGGGCATGCTCAACCACTGACAAGATACGCCCCATCATGCGCCCACGGTTGTCGGTGCTGGTGGCAATGGCTTTGACTTTATCACCATGAAATACCCAGCGCATCTCGGTTTCTGTCAAAAATAAATCTGGCATATCCTCTAGCACCACAAAGCCAAAACCTTTGGCATGGGCAGCGACCACGCCTGTCACGGCGTCTTTTTCGGTCAAAGGGCGGTAAATATACGGATTGCCACCATCGGCATCACGGCTAAGCTGACCGTCTCGAACCATGGCTTTGAGGCGATTGCCAAGGGCTTCGTACTCACTGTCATTTAAGTCAAAAATCACCGCCAGCTCATGCTGGGTGGCGCCACCGTGCTCAATTAAAGTTTGTAGGATTAATACACGGCTCGGAATGGGATTGTTATAGTTTGCTGCTTCAACAGCGGCATTGGGATCTTGCCAATTCTTCATATTTTTTCGTCTTTTATAATCATTTGATTAACTGATTTTATCACCTTACATCAAAGGTGGGTAAAGTATTCTATCATTGGGGGCAAATCATGGTAAAATTTTAGCGGATTTTTCTGCTTAATTGTCATATCTCTTCACATTTAAACACAATCACAAAAAAATAGATACGAGTCAAAGATGAAAGCAAGAATTTTAGCCGTGGGTCAAAAAATGCCTGTTTGGGTACAAACAGGGTTTGATGACTATCACAAGCGTATTCAGCCGATGCTGACCACTGAGATGGTTGAAATACCTGCCTGTAAACGCGCCAAAAACCCATCCCCAGCTGAGCTGGAAAAATACGCCATCACCGAAGGCGGCTTGATTTTGCAAGCGCACCACGCCAAAAACCAAAGCGGCAAACGCGAGCAGCTGATTTGTCTTGATGTGCGTGGCAAAAATCTCTCCACCGAAGATTTGGCAGTCAAGATTGGCGACGCCATGCAGTCAGGTGATGATATGGCGTTTGTGATTGGCGGCGCGGATGGGATTAGCAAAGAAGTCTTGGCAAATGCGGATATGAAATGGTCGCTGTCTAACTTGACGTTACCGCATCCATTGGTACGGGTGTTATTGATGGAGCAGCTTTACCGCGCCATGACCATTATCCATCATCACCCTTACCACCGCGGTGATTATTTTTGATGAAGCCAAGGCGGTTTTGGCTTGTTTTTTTGCATTTTTCCCTTATCTAAATAACCCACGTTACCTTAACTGATTAACCGCCTTCATGCAAAAAACCGAAAAAAATCGTCTAACGCTTGACGCTTTGTTGCCCAAAACACCTTATCTGCTAAGTACGCTGCCCAGTTTATTTATCTCGCACGGCGCGCCCACCATTGCTATTGATAACAATCGCACCACCCAAGCGCTCAATAAAATCGGACAAAATCTACCAAAACCGCGCTTGATTGTTATCATGTCTGCGCATTGGCAAAGTCAGCATCTTGAAATCAATGCCAACCCCGCCCCTGCTACTTGGCATGATTTTAATGGCTTCCCCCGCGAGCTTTATCAAATCGACTACCCTGCTAAAAGCGAGCCAGACGTTGCCGAAAGTTTGGCTCATCAGTTGCAACATCTTGGCATACAGGCGAGCGTCAATCGCTTACGCCCCTTTGACCACGGGGTATGGACACCGCTGATGCACTTATATCCGCAAGCGGATGTGCCAATCGTGCAGATTTCGTTGCCGTATCATTTTGACAGTTATGCCTGTTATCAGTTGGGGGCAATGTTTGCCAGTCTGCGCGCCGAGCAGGTGCTGATTATTGGCTCGGGTAGTGTCACGCACAATCTGCAACGGGTAAAATTTGGCAGTGAGGCTATTGATGAATCAGCGCGTGAATTTAAGTATTGGCTTATCAATCAGTTAAAAACCGATATACCCAAGGCGTTAGATTGGACAAGTCATCCGTTGGCAAGGCATAACCATCCAACCCCTGAGCATTTGTTGCCGCTATTTTTTGCTGCAGGGGCAGGGACAACCATGAGTGTGGTGCATGAAAGCTTTGCTCATTATAGCTTAGGGATGGATATTTATCGGTTTGATTAGAAAGGCGTGAGCAAACGTGCAGATAGCGAGGTTTATCAGATAGCAGTTGACCGATTATCCTAGAATATAATTTTCTAGATTGAAAGGTATAATGTAAGCTATCTTATTACCTACCAGCCTTGATATGCCAAATACTTCATCCAAACCATTACTTACTAGCCTATGTGCTATGACGTTCCAAGGCAATGCCACTAACGACTTACAACAAGATGCGTTTTTCTTTATTGATACTTGCTATCATGAAAAGCTTGGTATCACACCGATTGCCATTTGTGGCAATGCGTTTTGCGTGGCGGTATCCGATGGTGTTGCCAAATCACCTTTATCCGAATATGCCAGTCAAGCTGTGGTAAAAGCCGTTGCTCAACAATGGCAAAGCTACCTTACTAACCCGGCCACACAAAAGCCAATCATTAATATTGAGCAAATCCATGAGCAAGTCGCCCATGCCCTACAAAAATATAAGGGGGCGTGTGCGACACTTGCTGTTTTGTATCGAGCAATACATTCACCTAACCAAGTGACAATTAAGCATATTGGTGATAGCCGAGTCTATTTACAGTGTGACAACAAGTGGCAATGCCTCACTCGTGACCATAATGTGTTAAATGAATTGATAGATGACGACGCTCAAGCACAAGGCAAGGCGGTTAATTTTTCTGATTATAATCGTACAGGTATGGCAAATTATTTATATTCGTTGACGGATTGTCTAATTATTGATAGTGATTTGGACAGTAATCCGATACCACGTTGTGATAGCCAAACTATAAGCATTCAAGCAGGTGATTGTTTTGTGGTTTGTACGGATGGGGTGCATGACCTTGTGCCGTGTGATGAGTGGCAAATGATTGATAAAAATACTAATTTGCAAGACTGGCTAAAAAATTTACGCAAGCAAGTTTATAAGTCAGAGGGGCGAGCATATGACAATGCCACAGCGATTCTGGCTTATTTTAGTGAAGAATAATTAGCAAGCGTCAATTCAGTCAATAGGCAAATATATATGGTAAACACAATTCAAGAATATTTAAAAACACGAAAGCCGACGGTTGAGGATTGTGCCTTGGCATCCGTCAATACTGCAGATGGTATACGATATGTGATACTGATATTGATGATTTACTGCGATATAAGCAGAAAACTGATACTAAATTACTAATTTCCGTTAATGCGTATGGCAGAGGCATACACTTCAATGACATCGCTGATGTTGTTGTTGATTGTTGGTATAGTGAAGCCTACAAGGTGATGGATTTTATGACTAACACCATACGAGGTGATGGATTCATTGGCGTTGATTTTAATGACCTAGTCACGATTTTGGCAAATAAACCAAAACCTATCGTATTTCTGCAAACCAGTAAGCACGGTGATGATTGCTACAATTTAGCAATCACAGAGATGTTAGATAAATACAACAATGATGTCGAAGATAAAAATCTCACAGGCTTATTGGTGACTATAACTGCTGATGTTAGTTTTGAGGCGAGTGATTTAAAGGTAATCAGCCGACGAGTTAACGACTTTTTTGCGATTGATGCGTCAAATATTTTTTATCAAGTAACTTTTGATGATTCAATATCTCACTCCATAAACGGAAAATCCTGTGAGGTTGGT
>CALAPG010000402.1 GCA_937889485.1 uncultured Moraxella sp.
GAGTGTCAAAGTCTGATTTACGCTTTGATGCCATGGGCACGGTAGATATGCTCAATGCACAAATTGGTATGATTCGCTGCCACATAGCATCAGAATTTGATGCCGCCCTCAACCGCCTGCAGCACCAACTATTTAATATTGGTGGCGAGCTTGCCATGCCAGATTTTCAGGCAGTGTCATCACAAGATGTGGCTCAGCTTGAGCAGCAAATTGATAGCTGGAATAGCCAATTATTACCGTTAAAAGATTTTATCTTGCCTGCAGGTTCGGCGCTCATTTGCCACATTCATATCGCGCGCTGCCAATGCCGTGATGCAGAACGCGTTTTGGTCAGTTTGCAGCAGCGAGATGGCAATATTCACGGTGCCACGTTACAATTTATCAATCGATTGTCAGATTGGTTATTTGTTTTGGTAAGAATAGTGGCAAAAACCCAAGGGCAAGCTGAGGTGTTGTGGCAAAAAAATACGCTAAGTAACGATTAATGCTAGCGCACCGTATAATATACCCACCCAAAAAAATAGTGTTATGATGAGTTTACAAAATTTTTTATTGTTCTTGATCAGTACTTGCTTAATTTCTGCCGCCCCTGGTTCAAATATGCTATTAGCGTTTCAATTTGGGGTCAATTATGGCATCAAAAAAACTTTATGGACCTTGGCGGGGCTGAGTACAGGGCTATTGGTGTTGTTGGCACTATCATTATATGGGCTTGATATCATGACCCAAACTGCACCATTTTTGTTGACTTTGGTCAAGATATTTGGGGCATTGTATTTGATTTATTTGGGCGTGCAAAGCTGGCAATCTGCTAGCCAAGCTTTGCACGCCTCATCGGTAAAGATAATACCCACGCCACTGGCATTGTTTAGAACAGGCGTTTGGGTGTCATTGTCAAATCCCAAGGCAATTTTGTTCTTTGCGGCTTTTTTTCCCAAGTTTATTGATTTTTCATTGCCGTTAGCCCCCCAATATTTATGGCTAACACTGGGGTTTCTTGCGATCGAGACCACGTGGCAGCTGGTGTATACGGTAAGTGGCAAACAACTTGCTGCATGGCTACAGGTCGATAAACGTTTGATGTGGCTCAATCGCCTGTGTGCCATCTTATTGGTGGTTATTGCTATTGCCTTATTGGTGGAGGTCGTCTGGCAATTGCGCTAAGTAGACTAAGGCTTAGCCAAATTGCTGCATTAAAACAGTCACTATAAGGCGCAGCGCAATCAACGTGAGCAAATAAGGCAGTAAACGCTTTAACCATGCCACATTGACACGGTAGCGCAGTTTGGTGCCAAGCCACGACCCCAATGCCGCCATAACTATCATCATCACCAATAGTCGCCAATGCGCCGCAAATGCAAAACCCATACTCAAGTAGACAACCAATTTACAGCTATGTACCACTGTCATCATCAGTGCACCTGTGGTGACAACCACGTGATTGTCATCATAGTGTTTGTTTAGCACCGCAATATTAAGCGGGCCTGGGGTACCCACAAACACACCCAACCCCGTCTGAATCAACCCCACCCAAAAAAAACTCTCAAAGCCACGGATTGCTGCATTAAAGCGTGCCGACCAAGTAATCAATAAAATATACAGCCCAATAAACAGTGGTACCAATTCCAAATGCACAAACCGTATTAATAAGCCAAATATCCCCAAGCCCACGATAGAGCCCATACAAAACTGCCAAAAATAACGAAAATCCAGTCCATCACGTCCAAACCAAGCGCGGGTGGCATTGCCCGCCAGTTGACTTACCGCATGCACGGGTACCACGACAGCGGCAGGTAAAAAAAACGGCATTAATCCAATTAGAATCATGCCGCCACCGACCCCCGTAATCGCCGTCAGCGCCGAGGTCAATAAATTTGCAATCGCAAGCAGCCCCTCTTGTAAAAAATCATTGCCAAACATACAGATACCCCCACTGTGACAGCTATTATCAAGGCAAAAAAACCCGATGATCACATCGGGTTTTTGGTTATTTGGCAGATTATATCAAGCCATCATGACCAATTAGGCATCATACGGGTCACGTACCACAATGGTTTCAGCGCGGTCTGGCCCTGTTGAGATGATATCAATCGGGCATTCAATCAGCTGCTCAATGCGTTTGATATACAATTTAGCATTTTCTGGCAGATCATCGTAATTTGTAATACCTACCGTATTTGATTTCCAACCTGGGATAGTTTCATAAATAGGTTTTACATTTTCATAAAACTCAGCGTCGCTAGCACCTTCACATTCTGTATTAGGTAGCTCATAACCCGTACAAATATTGATTTCGTCAAGGTCATCTAACACATCAAGCTTGGTTAAACAAATACCTGACAAAGAATTTAATACCACTGCACGGCGTAAAATAGCCGCATCAAACCAGCCACAGCGGCGGGCGCGTCCTGTTGTAGCACCAAACTCTTGACCCACGGTCGCCAAATGCTCCCCTGTTTCATTAAACAGCTCAGTAGGAAAAGGACCCGATCCCACACGCGTGGTATACGCTTTGGTGATACCCAGTACATAATCAAAATATAAAGGCCCCAAACCTGTACCCGTACAAACCCCACCCGCTGTCGTATTAGAGCTAGTAACAAACGGATACGTACCATGATCCACATCAAGCAGCGTACCTTGTGCACCTTCAAACATGAGGTTTTTGCCTTGTTTGCGCAGCTCATCAAGCTCGGTGGTGACGTCGGCAACCAAGTCTTTTAGCGCTTCCTTCCACTGCATCGCCAAGGCAAATGTTGCCTCATAATCTACCGCTTCTACTTGGTAATATTGGGTTAACGCAAAATTGTGGTATTCTAAGTTTGCTTGTAATTTTTCGGCAAAGTCTGCCCGAAATAAATCAGCAAAACGCAACGCACGGCGGGCAACTTTGTCCTCATAAGCAGGACCAATACCGCGTCCTGTGGTTCCAATCTTGTTGTTACCACGTTTGATTTCGCGTGCTTGGTCAAGTGCCACGTGCTGCGGCATGATGAGTGGGCAGTTGGGTGAAATACGTAAACGTTCACGCACTGGTACACCCGCTTCCTCTAGATAATTCATCTCTTTTAGTAGAGCATCGGGCGCCAACACCACACCATTGCCAATATAACAAGTGACATTATCACGTAAAATACCCGATGGAATCAAATGTAGTACGGTCTTTTTGCCACCCACGACCAACGTGTGACCTGCATTATGACCCCCTTGATAACGCGCCACGGCACTGGCCTTTTCTGTGAGCAGGTCAACAATTTTGCCTTTACCCTCATCGCCCCACTGGCTACCTAGTACAACAACACTTTTACCCATTTTGACACCTCGTTTTATCATCAATTTAGAACCAAAAAACTATTTATAAGTTTATCTATTACAGATGGCTTATGATTACTGTTAAAAAACACTTAGACGACTGCATAAACCGCCTATTGCCTCAACCGCCTATTGATAGGCAAATGGCTGCTTGACCCATTGGCTGTCTTGCCATACCAACTGGTGAGTCACTTGTTTTGGGCAATCTTCCTCGCTAAGTGCGACCACGACCGCTTCACCTTGTGAGCGCAGCGTATCAATCATTTGACCTAATGCCGCGTGGTTGGGATGATCGGGCGATTTTATCACCTCAACCACCGTTTGGTACGGCACCAATGACATCGGTCTAGGCGATGCCATGATATAATTTTGCCAGCGATTTAGTTCACAGCTAAACCCGACGCCAGAGCGTGCTGGCTTATCTGCCGCGGTATGATTAAATTGGTTACTAAATCGCCCGCCTCTCACTAGCGGTAGCGATTCGTTTTCCACATAAACATTAAACACCAACCCAGTGTGATAATGATAACCCAACCCTGTTACATCCACACTGACTGTAGCGTGCCATTTTTGACGCAAGTGCTTCACCAAAATATGTAGGTCTTGCAACGCTTTTTGTATCGTGGCATGCTGTTTTGCATGGACGGATAGCTGCTGCTGCAGGCGGTCTAAATCATTTCCAAAGGCGCCCAATAAATAAAAATCTTCAGCAAAATCATAATGTATTTTCATTTCTTGGGTTAATGCATACAACTCTGGTAGCGCCTTGTTGGCATATAAATCAATCAGCTTTTCTTGCAGGGTATCGGGTAATTGTGCCAGCTCACACAATGATTTAAAAATTGATACATGACCAATATCAATATGGCTATCTTCAACCAAATCTGTGCTAGCAAGCAAGGTATAGAGCACATCTAACAGCTCAATATCACTGCCCAAATCATCTACCCCAAAAATCTCCGCACCTAGCTGCAATGGCGTTCGCGAGCCAAATAAACCTTTTGGCATAGTATAGACGACATGACCTGCATAACAATACCTTGCAATCGTGTTATGATGAGGGGTGTTTTGGCTATTGGCATCAATGCGGGCAATTTGCGGAGTAATATCAGCACGTACGCCCATGAGGCGACCTGTCAATTGATCAATGATTTTGAAGGTTTGTAGCTTGACATCTTCAGAGGCATAACCAAGCAAGCTTTCTGTGTATTCTATCATGGGCGGACTGATAAGCTCATAGCCATGACTAAGCAGAATACGCGTTAATTGGTGACGCAAGGTTTCTTGTTTGACCGCTTCGGTTGACAATAAATCAACCACCCCATCAGGCAACAGCCAGTTATTTTTGGTATGGTTGAAAAGCGCTGATTGGTTGAGCAGACTGACTGAGTTGGATGCTAAAATAGACACAATAAATCCTAAGGATGATTAAATGCTAAATCACTAGGCATGACAATACCCAACAAAACGGTATAAAAACCATCGTTTGGGCGGTATCACCATACAAAATCATACAATAATCGATGAGAAATGCGAAAAAACAAGGGCACTTTTCCTTTTTATTGTAACATAGCTAAAAACTTATCGCTCAGTTTTTTATGCTTTGCCGACAAAATAGGTGATATAACGGCGATATTTTAGTGATATCATACCGTTATCTTAGCCT
>CALAPG010000403.1 GCA_937889485.1 uncultured Moraxella sp.
TAAAACCCAATGGCGAAGGCGAATCATGACATGCCAAAAAAACCACCTCACCTTTGTCCCAATCAATCGTAGACAACGTAATCGTTTGGCTCAGTAGCGGCGCATGCTCATGAATCAACTCTTGAAACAAACGGATCACATCTTGCTGATGCTCAAACTTACCCGCCCAATATAACAAATAAGCACCCAAATAAAACCGATGATCGGCATCTCTATAAACCACCCCTTTTTGTAACAGGCTTTGCAAAATATTATGAGTCGTACTACGTGCAATACCCAAACTCTTTGCAATATCAGCAGCGGTTAACGGTAAAGTGCTTGCAGTAATACAGTCTAAAATTTGAAATGCTTTATCCAAAGCAGGTACAGGGCTAGCTGATGGTATGGTCATGAACACTCGCATAAATAATTTAAAAAAATGACTTGCTATTTTATAGGTAGTATAACTATAATCAAACTGTTCTGTATAGAGAATTAATGTTCATTATGCTGAACAAAATACAGAGATCATTGCCAAAACTGCCGCAAACCTCTGTCACCCACGTCACAAGTACATGCCTTACATCATGTCATGAGCGTGGCTCTCTATACCATTGTCTAGATCAAAAGTCCAAAGGAAACGTAGTAGTATCACGGAGGGTAACCAGTGTCAATAGTTTCAGATTCAGCCTTAATCAAAGATAAAGCGCTCATTAATAACCAATGGGTAAATGCCGATGACAACACGCAGATTGATGTCACCAACCCATTTGATAATCGCGTTATCTCAACCATCCCAAACCTTAGCCACGCGCAAGTAGTGCAGGCGGTAGACTACGCCACTAGCGCGCAGGTAAGCTGGGCAAAAATGACTGCCAAACAACGCGGCGATTTGCTCAATCAATGGGCAGATTTAATTGATGAGCACAAAGAAGACCTTGCGCGCATCATGACCAGCGAGCAAGGAAAACCCGTCAATGAAGCGCGTGGCGAAATTACCTACGCCAACAGTTTTATTCGCTGGTTTGCAGAAGAAGGCAAACGCATCTATGGTGACGTCATTCCTGCCACCAACAAAGACCTCCGCTATGTTATCTTAAAACAACCTATTGGGGTTTGTGCTGCCATCACACCTTGGAATTTTCCTGCTGCCATGATTACGCGCAAAGTAGCGCCCGCGTTGGCAGCTGGCTGCACCATGATTGTAAAACCCGCCACCGAAACCCCTTTGACAGCATTAGCGCTTGGCGAACTTGCTGTACGTGCTGGCATACCTGCAGGCGTACTTCAAATTGTCACAGGCAAATCCTCCACGATTGGTCAAGTGCTAACCAGCGATGAACGCATTCACAAGCTATCATTTACAGGTTCCACCGAAGTTGGTCGTGACCTTATGGCACAATGCGCATCAACAGTCAAAAAATTATCTTTAGAGCTTGGCGGCAATGCGCCCTTCATCGTCTTTGAAGATGCTGACCTAGAAAAAGCGGCGGCAGGCTTAATTGTGTCAAAGTACCGCAATGCGGGGCAAACCTGTGTATGTGCCAACCGTGTTTATGTGCAAGCCAGTATTAAAGAGCAGTTTTTAACGATCTTCAAACAAAAAGTTGCTGCCCTAAAAATTGGTGACGGCTTGGTGGCAGATACCGATATTGGACCGATGATTAACCAAAAAGCCATCGAAAAAGTTGAAGCATTGCTAAGCGACGCCCTTGAAAAGGGTGCCACATTGGTAGCGGGCGGTCAACGTCATGACGCCTCGGCACTCAGCTATGCGCCGACAATCTTAACCGACATCAAAGATCATATGGATATCGCCCAACAAGAAATTTTTGGACCCATTGCCCCTGTATTTACCTTTGACACCGAAGAAGAAGTCATCGCGCATGCCAACAACACGATTTATGGATTAGCAGCCTACTTTTACACCAAAGACATGGCACGCTCTTGGCGAGTATCTGAAGCGCTAGAATATGGCATGGTCGCCCAAAATACAGGACTACTCTCCACTGAGGTTGCACCTTTTGGCGGCATAAAACAATCAGGATTTGGGCGTGAAGGCTCTAAATACGGAATTGAAGAATACGTAACCACCAAATATTGGTGTGCAGACGTAACCTAAATACTGGCTCATTAGCCTTGAATAAACGGGTTCAATGCTGTAGAACCCATTATTAAGGGCGCGTCACAAGCGCCCAACCACTTAACAGCCTACTGTTAAGCTAATTACCTCTACCCGTCACTGAGATTTGACTAATTAAAAGGAGTTTATGATGAGTCAAGTAACCAATGAAACCCTACTTGCACGTCGCAAAAAAGTCCTACCAACAGGACTAGGCATTGCCTTTCCCGTTTTTGCAGATACTGCCAAAAACAGTGAAATTTGGGACGTCGATGGCAATCGCTATATTGACTTTATTGGTGGTATTTCAGTCCTGAACACAGGACATAGTCACCCCAAAATTGTAGAAGCTGTTAGCGCCCAACTACAACGCTTTTCTCACACCTCGGCACAAATTGTTAATTATGAGAGCTACGTTGAACTGTGTGAGAAACTATGTGACAAAGCTCCTATTAGCGGTGACAAAAAAGCATTTTTGTTAACCACAGGGGCGGAAGCCGTCGAAAACGCGATCAAAGTAGCACGCGCCAAAACAGGTCGCCCAGGTGTGATTGCCTTTGTTGGTGGTTGGCACGGTCGCACGTTGCTCGCTATGGGGCTAACAGGCAAGGTCATTCCTTACAAAAAAATGTTTGGACCCATGCCTGCTTCAATTTTTCATGCGCCCTTTCCTGCCCCTGAAAATAACATCACAGAAGAAGACGCCCTGCGCGGTCTTGAGATGATTTTTAAGGCAGACATTGATCCATCAGAAGTGGCTGCCATGATTATCGAGCCTATTCAAGGTGAAGGTGGCTTTCACCAGTTAACGCCCACTTTTGCCAAAAAACTGCGTGAAATCTGTGACCAACACGGTATTGTACTAATTTTTGATGAAGTGCAATGCGGTTTTGGACGTACAGGCACTTTATTTGCGACCGAGCAATTAGGCGTAGAACCTGACCTTATTACCAGCGCCAAAAGTTTAGCAGGCGGTTTTCCTATTTCTGCGCTGATGGGACGCGCTGAAGTCATGGACGCCCCATTACCTGGCGGTTTGGGCGGCACGTATGCAGGTAGCCCGCTTGGTACCACGGCAGCACTCAAAGTTTTAGAAATTATCGAAGAAGAAAATCTACTGGCACGTAGTCAAGAACTGGGCACCAAAATTGCTGGTTTTTTAAGTGGATTGAACAATTCAAAAATTGCTCACATACGCCACAAAGGCG
>CALAPG010000404.1 GCA_937889485.1 uncultured Moraxella sp.
CTGTCAACTACTTATTTTATTCTTTCTATAAAAATATACCGCCTGTGAAAGACGGTATATTTAAATTTATATAAGTAACTGATGCTAATGATTATTTTTTGTCATCATTAACTTCGGTAAATTCTGCATCCACTACGCTATCGTCTTTTGGCGCAGTTTGGGCGCTGGGTTGTTCATCTGCTTGACCGTTTGCGCCTGCTTCAGCGTAGATTTTTTGGCTAACAGGTAGGAAGGCGTTGTCTAATGCTTCAAGTTTTGCTTTGATTTCTGCTAGGTCATCTTCTTTGGCAGCAAGTTCTAGAGCAGCGATGGCAGCTTCTACTGCAGTTTTGTCACTGTCTGTAACTTTGTCAGCAGCATCTTTCATGGCTTTTTGTACGCCGTGGATGCGTCCGTCAGCTTCGTTGCGTACTTGTGCAAGTTCAGCAAATTTGGCGTCTTCGGCGGCATTGGCTTCGGCGTCACGTACCATTTGTTCTATTTCGGCATCTGATAGTCCTGAGTCGGCTTTGATCTGGATGCTTTGTGCTTTGCCTGTGCCTTTGTCTTTGGCTGAGATGTTCATGATGCCGTCAGCGTTAATGTCAAAGGTCACTTCAATCTGTGGCATGCCACGAGGTGCTGGTGGGATGTCAGTCAGGTCAAAACGCCCTAATAGTTTGTTTTGGCTGGCAATTTTGCGTTCACCTTGGTATACCTGAATGGTTACGGCTGGTTGGTTGTCGTCAGCGGTTGAGAACACTTGTGATTTTTTGGTGGGAATCATGGTGTTCTTTTCGATGATGGCTGTCATGACGCCGCCCATGGTTTCGATACCTAGGGTTAGTGGGGTGACGTCTAGTAGTAATACGTCGGTTTTGTCGCCTGATAGGACTGCGCCTTGGATGGCTGCTCCCATGGCAACTGCTTCATCTGGGTTGACGTCTTTACGTGGCTCTTTGCCAAAGAATTCTTGTACTTTTTGCTGTACTAATGGCATGCGGCTTTGACCACCCACTAGGATAACGTCGTCAATGTCAGAGGCGTTTAGACCTGCGTCATTTAGGGCAGTTTTGCAAGGTTCAATGGTGCGTTTTACTAATTCTTCGGTCAAGCTTTCAAGTTTTGCACGGGTGATGTTGATTACTAGGTGTTTTGGACCTGTGGCGTCTGCGGTGATGTAAGGCAGGTTGATGTCGGTGCTTTGTGAGCTTGATAGTTCGATTTTTGCCTTTTCTGCGGCTTCTTTGAGGCGTTGCATGGCAAGCGGGTCACCTTTTAGGTTGACGCTGCTTTCTTTTTTGAATTCTTCTACAAGGTAGTCGATGAGGGTGATGTCAAAGTCTTCACCACCCAGGAAGGTGTCACCGTTGGTAGAAAGTACTTCAAATTGTTGTTCACCGTCGACATCGGCTATTTCGATGATTGAGATGTCAAAGGTACCACCGCCTAGGTCGTATACGGCAACTTTACGGTCTGCACCACCTTTTTTGTCCATGCCGTAGGCAAGGGCGGCAGCAGTTGGTTCGTTGATGATGCGTTTGACGTCAAGGCCTGCGATTTTTCCTGCGTCTTTGGTGGCTTGGCGTTGGCTGTCGTTGAAGTAGGCAGGTACGGTCACTACCGCTTCGGTGACGGTTTCACCTAGGTAGTCTTCTGCGGTTTTTTTCATTTTTTTGAGGACTTCGGCAGAAATTTGGGGTGCAGCTAGTTTTTTGCCGTTGATGTCAACCCATGCGTCACCGTTGTCTGCTTTGACGATTTTGTAGGGCACCATGCCGATGTCTTTTTGAACTACTTTGTCTTCAAATTTGCGTCCAATCAAGCGTTTGATGGCAAATAAGGTGTTTTGTGGGTTGGTAACGGCTTGGCGTTTGGCTGATTGACCCACGAGGATTTCGCCATCTTCTTTGTAAGCGACGATAGATGGGGTGGTGCGTGCGCCTTCTGCGTTGTCAATAACTTTGACTTTGTCGCCTTCCATTACGGCGACACATGAGTTGGTTGTACCAAGGTCAATACCGATAATTTTAGCCATGAGTTGTTTCTCCAATTTTTTTAAGTTGTGGTGATGATGGGTTGTAGCTCATCATGTTATGTTGATTTTTTATATCGGTTTACTGGATGAATTTTTCAAGCGGTAAACCACAATTTTTTTGGGTGTTTGAAGTTAGTTGCCGACTCGAACCATGGCAGGGCGCAATAGGCGGTCGTTTAGGGTGTAGCCTTTTTGTAGGACTTGCCCCACTTGGTTGGGACTGGCTTCTGGGTCAATTCCTACGGCTTCGTGCAGGTCGGCATTAAAGGTGGCACCTTCAGGATTGACGACTTGGATGCCATTTTTTTCTAGGATGTCTAGCAGTGACTTGTGGGTAAGTTTGACGCCTTCTAGTACGGGGTCATTGTCCGATTGGCTGCTGTCAATGGCGCGCTCAAGGTTGTCAACTACGTCTAGAAGCTGTTTGGCGAAGCGTTCTAGGGCAAATTTTTTGGTTTTTTCGGTTTCTTGTTCCATGCGGTTGCGTGCGTTGTATGCTTCGGCGTTGGCGCGGGCATGGGCTTCTTTGGCTTCTTTGACTTGACCTTCAAGTTCGGCAATGCGCTGTTCAAAGGTGCTTAAGTCGACTTGGCTTGGAATGGTTTTTTTCTCACTGCTTGGTTCAAATTGCTCGATGGCATCTTTGAGCTCATGGGAAGTGGCTTCATTTTGGTAGGCTTCTGAGGCGGTTTGTGATGGGATATTTTGCGGTTGGTCTACGGAATTCATGATCACTCCTTGTTTGACGGATGAGTTATCGGTTAGTGATTATTAACGGTGTTTGTCAGCTGGCTTACAAGGCGCCGCTTACGGGTTTTGATAATGGTAGTTCACTTGAATTTCAAGGGCGCAAGGTTATATTCCCCACTTAAAGTGGGTTTTTAGGGTTTTTTTGTGGGTGTTAGGCGCGCACTTGCTGCTCGGTTAGGGCATCAAGTATTTGGCTGGGACGGTTAAAGCCTAAAGTTTCACCCTGAAGATAGCCTATTTCGTCGGCAAAATAGTGATGCGCTTGTCGATAGCTACAGGCAGGTGTTTGCCCTGATGGATTGCAGCTGGTGGACACTAAAAATCCAAATGGGTTTTGGGGATCGTTTTGGGCGATGTGGCGACAAAGTGCAGCAATGAGTGGGTGCTGGATGACGCGCACCGCTAAGGTGCTACGCCCGCCCGTAAGCCAAGCTGGCATACAAGTTTGTAGTTGCGCAGGGATGGGTAGCAGCCATGTGGTGGCTTGGGGCATTTGTGATTGCCAGCTATGGGTAATTTTTGCGACAGTCGCTTGCGCTAGCGGTTGCAAAAAAGGTTGGATGAGTGCAATATCAGCGGTAACTACGATCATGCCTTTGTGCATGGGGCGGTTTTTGATGCTGAGAATTTGCTTGACGGCTGTTTCATTAAACGGGTCGCAGCCAATACCCCAGACTGCTTCTGTGGGATAGGCTAGCAAATGTCCTGCTTGTAAAAATTTATATACGTCTTGTATTTGGCTTTGATTAAATTGCATGAATATACCTCTATGAACGACACCGCATGTATAAGCCGCCACGCTGCATGGCGTGTCCCATGAGTTCTAGTTCTACAAGCCAACCTGTCAAGGTGGCGATGTCGGTGCCCGTGGTCATGACCAAATTGTCTAAGTCCTGTCCTACCCAATCTAACTGATTGAGTAAGGTGTGTAAATAGGGCGGGAGGTGGGAGGGTGTTTGCAGAGGTGCGGTAGGCGGCGCAGGTACTCGTATCCTGGTTGGTGGTGCTGCGACTTTATTCATCATGACACTGTTTTTGCTAGGTTGAGACGGCTGTTTTGCCAAAGCTGCGGGCGTTGTAGCCAGCACGGGTGATTTAAAAATGGATAAATCCTCTAGTATCTGCGATGGATGGTCAATCAAGGTTGCCCCTTCTCGAATAAGTTGGTGACAGCCTTTCGCATTGGTGTTATCAATGTGACTGGGAATAGCAAAGACTTGTTTGCCTTGCTCATTCGCTTCTTTTGCGGTGATGAGTGAACCGCTTTTGAGGGCGGCTTCCACCACCAATGTGGCAAGACTCAGACCTGCTACCAAGCGGTTACGTCTTGGAAAATGGTAGCGGCTGCTTGGCATATCTGGCAGTAACTCACTGATTACGCAGCCACCTGATTCAATAATTTGCTGCTTGAGCGCAATGTGATGCTTGGGATAGCATTGGCGAATGCCATGACCCAATACAGCAATGGTGCGTCCTTGCTTTGTCAGGTCTGACAAACTTAATGCCCCCAAATGTGCTTGTCTATCAATACCTTCTGCCATACCACTGGTAATCCATAAGCCCTCATGTGCCAAAAATTGTGCCATATCAAACGCAATTTTTGAGGCATGGGGACTGGGCTTACGACTACCCACCATCGCAAGCTGGGGCATCGATAATGCCTGCAAGTTGCCTTGATAAAATAGCAACGGGGGTGGGTCAAAAATATGCTTTAGGTGGGCAGGATACGCAGGATCGTCATAAAAAAC
>CALAPG010000405.1 GCA_937889485.1 uncultured Moraxella sp.
GGTTGCCATAGCTTTGCTTAATTTGCTGTTTGATATTGGCATGAAGTCCATCTGTCTTGCCTTGGGTTTCAATTTGCATGCGCGTCTTGTCACGAAATCCTTGTGATAATGCCTCATTGGTGAGGTGATAGACATTAGTTTCAAAAGTAAAATCATCATTGGGGCTAAATTGATAGCCCAACGCATACGTTTTATTGTCTAAAAATCCTGGTTGAATATTATTGGGTAGGTTTTTTTGGTAACCCACGTTGGGACGAAACGGATACTGACCATGGTTGTCGTGCTGTTGATAGCTTGCCGTGATTTTATGCCCTGCGCTTGGCATAATGTTGGCTTTTAGCAGCGTATTTTTTATTTTAATATCATCGCCTTGGATATGATCGCCAGCGCCATCTTTGCCGCCATCGCTATGACGTTCACCGTAAGACAATAGCACATCAAACTGGTCATTTGGTTTGGCATAAGTGGTCAGCGTACTATGTAGTTGCTGATCATTGCTATCATAGCCCAATTTAAGTTTGGCACCCACGGTTTGGTTGGGTAATAACAAGTCTTGAGCATCGACAGTCGTAAATGCTACCGCCCCACCAATGGCATTATTCCCCAAAGTTACCCCGTTATTTCCTACCGCAACTTCGGTAGACTTGTACAATTCTGGGTCTAAACTACTCACCCCCGCGTGGTGAAAGCCACGCGTCTCAGGTTGGCGCACCCCATCCACAGTAATCTTAAGTCCGCTGCCCGCATCATCGGCACCCAACCCACGAATATAAATATTTTGATCCATCCCAGAGGTGCCGCCCACGCTTACCCCTGCGATGGTCGGTAAATAATGATTGATTAAATCTGCTTGCTGTACTTTGGTTGAGCGCTCATGGCTAATCGTTGGGTTTTGCTGCCGATTTTGGTAGGCATTGCTATAAAAAGTCAGTGTTTGTAACGTAGTAGCAGGCGTGGCAGCCGCAAAGCTACTAGTGACGCCCAAACATAGCAAAATACTGGCGTTAAGGTAGGTTACAGGACGAAACGTGGCAGTCATCAAAGGCTTTAACATAGCAATTCTCAAAAGGTTAGCAAATACAAGGGTGTTACAAATTGGCAATAATGATAATATAAATGATAATCATTATCAATAATAAATTAGCAAAATTCACTATCTTTGTGCCTTCCCCCTAAATTTACCGCTCAAACACTGCACGTAGCCTTACTTAACCACCATACTACCCAAACCGATAACCAATCCCGCCTACAAAAAAAAGAAGCGGGGTTCACCACTTCTTTTTTTGCACATCGGGTTGTTGTAAAGCATTGGATCAAATATTGATACCGTACTGGTGGCACATTGCTGCCAACCCACCTGAGTAACCCTGCCCAACCGCGCGAAATTTCCACTCGCCGTTGTGGCGGTAAATTTCACCAAATACCATGGCTGTTTCTACCGAATAGTCTTCACCCAAGTCAAAACGTACCACTTCCGCGCCCGTTTCTTCATTGACCACACGAATGAAGGCGTTATCAACTTGACCAAAATTTTGTCCACGTGCTTGCGCGTCATGGATTGTCACCGTAATCACGACTTTGTCCACATCAGCGGCCAGCGTGGTCAAATTAATTTTAATCACCTCATCATCGCCATCACCTGCACCGCTACGGTTGTCGCCTGTATGCTCAACCGCGCCATCCGCTGATTTTAGTTGGTTATAAAAAATAAAATCGTGATCGCCTCGCACTTTGCCATGGTTTGCCAATAAAAAAGCGCTAGCGTCCAAGTCAAACTCTTGCCCTGATGTTACGCGTTCATCCCAGCCAAGCCCCACCAAGATTTTTTTTAGGGTTGGGTCTGTTTTTGATAGTGATAAATTACCACCTTTATTTAATGAAATTGCCATATTTTTCTCCATATGGTTGGTTAAGATGCTTTAAAATCAATTAAAGAGATAGTTATAGTTTTTGATTATTACGACCACGTTACTAACGATTGGGTAGATTTGTTGCCAACAAGCTAAAAAAATTGACACCTCATAACCTGCTTTTTATCACGGTTATTTGCGTCCAGCCCGCCAAGAAAATCCCCAACCAAATGCCTGATCCATTTCTTTATGCCCTTTAAAATAATGGTTGATACGCTCCACCCGAATGCTGCCTGCGTCATTGACTAGCCGTGCAATGGCACACATATTGCGCTGGTTGCTGCCTTCGGTAAGCTGGGTTTCGATGGGCGGTTGGTTGGGCACTTGAATGGTCACTTTGCCATCGGTTTGTCCCCAGTTGGGCGCCCCTTCATAAATAAAGGCATAAATCAATACTTCTTGGATAGCTTGCCAGTATTTGCCATTAATATCAAGCCATTCACCATCAAGTGATGCACCTGTACGGTCGTCACTGCGCAATTTGACATACGGCGCGCGCTCTAGCTGACCAAAGTTGCCGCCCAAGGCTTGGATTACCTCAAGATCACCATTGCTAAGGCGGACAAAGGCACCCAAATCCAAATCGATGCCGCCCCGCGCACTATCAAATAAATTAGATAATAGCCCACCACTTTGTTTGGTAGCGGCTTGGTGCCAATTTAGGTTAATCGAAATTTTGCCAAAATCATCTCGTTTGGCAAGGTTGATGCTAGATTGATTTTTGGTTAGGGTAATTTTGCTAAGATTGAGGCTGGACGAACCCGCCGTGCTCACAGGCGGCGGTGCAGTGTGATTTGACTGGGTAGGCGTGGCGGATGACTGGATCGGGGCGTGACCGTCGTCGGCAATCTCCACCCCAAAATGCTCTGATAACGGTTTTAATCCGCCATCAAAACCTTGTGACACAAAGCGAAATTTCCAAGCCCCCTGCCTACGGTACAATTCGCCCAAAATTAGTGCTTTTTCGGTGCGCCCTTGCGTGTTGACTTCACACTGAATCAAAGTGTTGCCGCCGCATAGCACCTGTAAACTGATGTTGCCAAGGCTTGCCATATTTTGGTCACTAGAAAACGCGAGGGCAATTTTGTCGATACTGGCAGGCTGCTGTCCTAGGTGAATATCAAAAAAACAGTCGGTATCATGCCCGCGGTAGCTAACGGTGGCATCATCGCTATGGGTTTGACCATAAAAAATCATGTCACCATCGCCGCGGACGTGTTGGTTAGCGGTTAGCCGATAAGCGGCGCTATCAATGGGGGTAGCACTGATAATACGAATACTCAAATTATCGGTGGGTACAGCGGCGTTGGCTCCCGCGATGAGGTGTTGGGTCATGTTTATCCTTATTTATCATTATCTGGATTGTGTAGGTGAATGGGTAAAAAATAGGCGATAGTTTATTATTATAAAGGCGTGGCATACCCTCTATCTTACCGCAATATTTTTATATAAAAAAGCCTTAACTGCATTTGTTGATTGATTTTTTCGCTTAATAGGTAAAGCTGTCCTACCCAATTTTGGCAAGCAGCGTTGTTTTTGTTAACGGTTTATTTATGTAGCCTTGTTGTATCACTTTTCGATAGAGAAATAGCCAGCGAGATTATGTTAATAAGGATAATTTGGGGGTCAACTTTATTTTTATCATTATGCCTATGATGCCATTGTTTGCCAAAGCCATAATAATAAACAATCGTTTGATAAATTTGCCATATTGGGCTTTTTTTAGCTATTAAAAAATTGGTAAT
>CALAPG010000406.1 GCA_937889485.1 uncultured Moraxella sp.
TTAGCATGTTGGACTTCTTTTTTTTATCCTTTCTTATGTCGAATTGAGGTTAATTAGGTGGTTTATGTCGCACTTCAAGTTTTACTCTGCCCTGAATTAGATTTTTCTTAATTCACTAGCTAATTTACTTGTGTGAGTTAACCCCTTAATTAATACCTAGCCGTTAATTGTTAGCAAAACCCATGGTGATATGACCGTGGGTTTTTTGTTTGTGAGAGTAGCTAGGCTTTGGTGCAGGTCACCATTTTTTAATAGTGTTTGGTTGGGTTTGGTGGCATAATCTCCCACAACAATAATAAAGTGATATCAGGTTTTTTATGACTCAAGTGACTACTTCTATGAATTTACCAAGTTGGCTAACACCTAAGCTGATTGCGGGCATGCTTCGTGGTATCGAAAAGGAAGGCTTGCGCATGCGGGCAGATGGTTATATCGCAGACACGCCCCACCCACGCAAACTTGGTTCAAAACTTACCCACCCTTATATCACCACGGACTATGCAGAAAGTCTATTGGAGCTAATCACCGAGCCAAAATCCACAGTCAAAGATGCCCTTGAGATGCTACGTGATTTGCATATTGTGGTGCACCAAGCATTAGAGAAGGATGAGTTACTCTGGTCGCTCTCGATGCCTTGTATGATTTCAGAGGATGAGGCAATCTTGCTGGCAGATTATGGACGTTCAAACGTGGGTCAATTCAAGACGCTTTACCGTCATGGGCTAGGTATCCGCTATGGGCGCCGCATGCAGACCATTGCAGGACTGCATTATAATTTATCGTTTTCTGAGGCACTATTTGCCACTTGGCAACAGCAACTAAATAACACCCAGTCGCTTACTGATTTTAAAAATGATAAGTATTTGGGGTTAATCCGTAATTTTAAACGTCTAAGCAGTATGGTGCTGTATTTGGTGGGGGCAAGTCCTGCGGTTTGTGCGTGTTTTTTAAAAGGTCGTGCCCATCCGTTACAGCCATTAAATGCTACCACCTATTATTTACCAAATGCTACTTCGTTACGCATGGGCAAGCTGGGCTATCAAAATAGCGTTCAGGATGATTTAGATATTCGTTACAATAGCTTAGATGAGTACGTGACTGGGCTTCGTAATGCCATCCATACGCCGCATCCTAATTTTACCGCATTGGGGTTAGCAGATGCGGCGGGCAATCCCATTCAGATCAATGACCATATTTTGCAAATTGAAAATGAGTATTATAGCCCTATTCGCCCCAAACAAATTACTGAGGCAGGCGAAAACCCCAGCGATGCGCTAGCCAAACGCGGTATTGCTTATGTTGAACTACGTGCTATTGATTTGGATCCTTATAATGAGATTGGTATTAGCATGGATACCGCATGCTTTATGGAAATTTTGGCACTGTATTGCTTGTTGTGTGACAGCCCAGAACTGCTGCCTGATGAAGAAGCAAGGCTGGCTCAAAATCAAGAACGTGTTGTCAATGAGGGTCGTGATGCCACTGTCATGATTGATACGCCAATGGGCGAATTATCGTTTCATCAGTGGCTCCATGAACACTTGTTATCGATGCGAAAAATTGCCGAACTCATGGACATAACCTATGGTAGCAATGATTATCGCACGGCTTGGCAGGCGATGATGGCTAGGGCGCAAAACCCTGACAACACGCCGTCAGCACAGGTATTGGCAGACACTAAGCGCTTTGGCAGCAGCTGGCAGTTTGGTAAGTCATTGGCACAGATGCACGCCACGCATCTCAAGCACCAAGGTATGTTACCAACCAAATTGGCACATTTTGATAGCCTTGCCCAAGATTCGTTACGTACTCAAGCCCAAATTGAGCAAGATGACCAACAAAGATTTGCAGATTATATGCGTCAATACCGCTCATAAGCGCCTGCTATCATTTTGCTGGTGTGGTGTTGTGAGTTATGTTGCTCAATTTTTTTGTATTGGGTGATTTGTTTGATTAACAATGGTAGTTATCTATGATTGTCTCTTTTTTAACCAATAAATTACTGCATTACCGTGGCGTGGCAGGCGTGCTTACTGTCGCTAGTGTGGTAGGTATGTGCTTTGCCTATTTTTATTTGCAAGGGGTACAAAAACTTGACCCTTGCCCACTGTGTATTTTTCAGCGTGTGGGTTTGATTGTGATGGGTATCTTTGCTTTTTTGGCGTTTTTATTCAATCCCAAAAGGCCGCTAGTAAGAGTGCTACTGATGCTAGGGGCGCTGCTAGGTATGTTGTGGTCGGTGGGCGTGGCGGCTCGTCATGTTTGGATACAGCATTTACCCCCCGATCAAGTGCCTTCTTGTGGCCCTGGCTTGGATTATTGGATGGATACGCTCCCGATTGCGCAGGTTTTCAAAGAGGTGTTCAAGGGGTCAGGCGAGTGTGCGGTCATTGATTGGACTTTTTTGGGCTTTAGTATCCCAGAGATGTCGCTGGCATTTTTTGGTGTGCTGTTGCTGCTGATTGTTTGGGCAATGCGTCAAGCAAAATTCCCATAAAGGCTAGCAGTTGCTAGCTTTTTTGTTATTTTGACAAACTTTGTGAAGTTAGGTCAAAATTTTTGTAGTTTTTTATAGAAGAATTGATTAATATCTAAATAAGGTTGTTACAAGGAAGTAGTAAAGTAGCAAGAGTGCGTCTGTTTACTTTACTCAACGATAAAAATGTGAAACATCGGGTATTGCTACTGGAATACGGCAAACACTGTCCACCGTAGAACACCGCTGTGCTACGGCTTTAATATCACACTGCCACGGTCTGTACCAACGACCAAGGTGGCAAGTTAGATGTTAGCGTCAGATAACGCCCAAAGTCTCACTTTAAATAAAAGGATTTATGGACCAATGAGAGTTATCTTATACTCGGCAGCGCTGTTTTGTGCCACTATAAACTTAGTTGGGTGCGACAACGCCGCCGCCCCTACCAAAAGCCAAACTGCCGCTTCTACTGCCCAACCGACACCTTATGCAGGAAAAACCTACGCGCTAGGGGTGCATACCAGTTATGCGCCTTTTAGTTATTTAGACGAAAAAGGCAGACCCATGGGATTTGACATTGATATTCTCAATGCCATTGCCGCCGACCAAAAAATTAATTTTGAGCAAATCCCTGGGGTGCACAATACCCATTATACGCAGGTACTCGCGGACAAAGAACAGATTGCGGGGGCAGGACTGACGTACAATGAAGAGCGCGCCCAAATCTATGCACTCCCCGATGCCTACCGCACCACCAAAAATATTTTGGTTTATACCCGTAGTGATCTAAACCTAACCGCCTTAAAAGACTTGGCAGGGCTTAGGGCGGGCGTAATCAGCCGTGCCAGCTCACAAGAAAAGCACATTAAAGCTGCCAACGTGGCTGTTAAAGAAATCATCTATTACAACACGCCTTATTTGGCAATCCAAGCCTTGCTCCTTAATCACATAGATGTTGCTGTCTTAAATGGTGATGTGGCAACGCCAATTCTCAAAAACTTACCCAACCAAAAATTCATGACCAGTCCCTATGCGGTGAATGGCAAGGTGGGGCAGGATCTGGTTTTTATCATCAATAAAAGTGAAACTGAGTTACTCCAAAAAATTAACACGGGGCTCAAAAATATCCGTGCCAATGGGAGTTATAACAAAATCAGTGAAAAATGGTTTGGCAAAGAAGCCCCGATTACTTCTGACAATGCCGAAAGCACCACCCAATTGTCTATCGATGCAGCAAAAAACTAAGGGAGCACCATTGATGAAAGCACAAACCCCAAATGCGGCTACCTTAAACCCTAGCCAACCTACCGCCAATACCACGGCAGAGCCAAATAGCGCCCCGCGTTCGCGCTACCGCAACCTCATTGCATCGATTATTATTTTTCTACTATTAATTGCCGCCTTGCTTGCGTATACCTTTTATACCTCAAGCGTACTTCAAGCCAATACCAGCATGATTAACACCTCGAATCGGGTCGCTAATGACACGCAAGCGGTAATCAAAGACCTTTTTGACATGCAAAATAGTTATGGTGAAGACCCTTTTTCGCCCCATATGAGCACCGTACTCAAACGCCTCAAAGACAACAGTACGAATATTGATAAAAATATTAGCCTGATGCAAGTGGGCGGCACAGCAGTGGATGCCGAAGGACGGCGCATTACTTTGCCCAAAATTACCGATGCTGCCACTTTACAAGCGCTGTCACAAACCGAGCAGCAATGGCAACAGCTCAAACCAAAAATCCAAGATTATCTCAAGATTGCCACCAACATTACCCAAGACGCTGCTATCCCCTTATCGGTCGCCAGTGAACAAGCAAAAACCTCAAGCCTTGCGATGAATGACGCCTTAGGCACATTGACCAAAAATGTGTTTGACCGTGCAGACGCCCAAGCCAATACCATCCGTTTTATTCAGCTAGTTGGTGTGGCAGTCATTTTGGGTTATTTTGCCATCTTTATTTTCTTTTTTGTCAAACGGTTACGTGACGCCGATAACCAAACCTTGCAAGCGCAAAAAGAAACCCAAGACATCATGGCAAACGTTAACACAGGTTTGTTCTTGCTTGACAGTGACCTCAATATTGGTAGTCAGTACTCCGCGCACCTAGAAGATATTATTGGCGAAACTCGGGTGGGCGGCAAAAACCTTACCAGCATTTTACAAAACAAGGTGTCTAGCAAAGACTTAGAAACCACACAAGGCTTTGTCAAACAGCTTTATAATCCACGGGTTAAAGAAAAACTGGTCAATGACCTCAATCCGCTAAAAAAAGTGATGCTCAGCAACCACAAAAACCAAAGCCGCTTTTTGGACTTTAAATTTTCACGGGTATATCATCAAAACAGCATCGAAAAAATTTTGGTTAACGTACAAGACATCACCCACCAAGTACGCCTTGAGCAAAAACTTGAACAAGAACGCGCCCAAAACGACTTACAAATCGAAATGCTCACCACTATTTTGAATGTTAGCCCAAAAATTATTCATGAGTTTGTGCTCAATACCAAAGACAGCATTACCAAAATTAATGACGTACTCAAAAAATCGGGCAACACTGCCCATGAGCTACAAGAAAAACTCAAAAGCATGTATCGACTGATGCATGGGCTAAAGGGTGAATCATCAGCGCTAAAACTGCACAGTTTTACCAACATAGCCAGTAACTTTGAAGAGACGCTGATTATGCTGCAATCTAAAGAAGGATTGGCAGGCAATGATTTTTTACCGTTGACTATCCACCTAGATGAGCTATTAAACCTTTCTAACACGATTGACGCGCTAGGTCGACGCATCAATCAGACCAGTGCCGATTCTGGCTTAGGATTTACCACCGCCAACGCCAGCGAGGTTACCTCACAGCAAGATCAAGTGGACAACCAACAAATTGCTGAGGCACTGATCAGCCAAACAGGCTCGGGCATGCATGAATTTTATCAGCAATTTGCCGCCAATATTGCGACCCGTCAAAACAAAAAAGTGCAGCTCAAGGTCAGCGGGCTCAATGACATTGAACTACCCCATGCTACCGCGAGTGCCATCAAAAAAATTGTCATACAACTACTGAGAAATGCCGTAGTACACGGTATCGAAACCCCAGAAAATCGCACCGCCACTGGCAAAAGCCCCACGGGTATCATCAATTTATCGCTGCTTGACTTAGCAGAGTCTTATAAACTGACCATCGAAGACGATGGACAAGGCATTGACCTTGCCGCCATCAAACAAAAAGCGATTCAAATGGGTTATGCCGCTCATGATGTCGAACAATGGAGTGAACAAAAACTCATCAGTTTATTATTTAAATCAGGCTTTACCACCAAAGACACGGCTGATGAAGATGCAGGGCGCGGCATCGGCATGGATATGGTCAAAGAAGACATACAGCAACTACAAGGACATATTAGCGTGGATACCAAAGCAGGCAAAATGACCAAATTTACCCTTCGTATTCCAAAAAATGTTGCTAAAGCAACCGAAAAATAACTGCGTATGCCACCACCTTGTATGGATAGGAAATAACATGTACCGATTAATGATTGTTGATGACTCCAATATCATCCGTAACCGCATTCAGCGCATCTACAACTCTGATGAGTTTATGCTGGTAGCCACCGCAAGTAATGGTGAAGAAGCCATAGACAAGTTTTCTGTTCACCGCCCTGAAGTGGTAACCATGGACTTAACCATGCCGCATATGGATGGGCTTGAATGTATCGAAAAACTGGTCACCATGGCGCCTGAAGTGAGGATTTTGGTGGTCTCTGCCTTGTCAGACAAAGCGACAGGCATCAAAGCCTTAGAACTGGGCGCGAGTGGCTTTTTGTGTAAGCCTTTTTCAGAAGAAGAGCTCGCCGAAGCCATGTCTGAATTGGTGAGTGACTAACATGATTGAACAAAAAATCCAAGTATTTATAGACAGTGTCAGCCATTATTTTAGCCAACTCAACAATGGTGACATTGTCATAGAACCCCCCTATCTCAACGAAAATCACCATCCCATCATCAGTGATTATACGGGGGTTATTGGGATTAGTGGTACCGATAAAGGCTTAGTATATTTTACCGCGCCCAAGCCATTACTCCAGCAGATTTTATACTGCATGAAAGAAGGCGATGACAGCGATGCCAATCTCATTGATTTGGTCGGTGAAGTGGCAAATACTATTTCTGGCAATGCGCGCAAACATTTTGGATCGGGGTTTAATATTTCGGTGCCATTTATTTTTAAAGGACAGGCGCAAACCGTCTTGTTTCCAAAAGATAAGCACTCCTTGGTCATTCCCCTAAAATGGCAGGACTATCACGCTGGCATCGTGGTGTATTTACAGTAACTTGATCACGATTACCTGATACCAATATGTAAAAGCCCCTATAAGTAGAAGCCCCTATGAAAGCTGAAAAAATCCATGTTTTTATTGATTCAGTCACGAATTTTTTTAAACAAATAAATACTGATGCCGCCCAAGTTGATACCCCGTATATTCATGACAATGAACACCCACTGGCGTATGATTTTAGCGGTATTATTACCATCACAGGACCCATGGAAGGGTGCGTATATGTCAGTGCAGAAACCCCAATGCTGCGCAATATCTTGCAAACCATTGGCGAACCCGACACCTCTATTCCT
>CALAPG010000407.1 GCA_937889485.1 uncultured Moraxella sp.
GCTCTTCCGATCTGGCAGCCGATGTTTGGTGGGTAGAAAGCCAGTGGGTTATTATTGAGCTTGCCGAACGCAATTTGGGCTGGGCGCTCGTGCCCGAACACATTGTTGCCGATGCCTTAACCGCAGGGTCACTGGTGTCGCCCAAGCTAGATTTTGACAAGCATAGTTGGCCCGTAGCGGTAGAGCTGGTTTGGCATAAGCAAAAGCCACTGGGTATGGCAGCCACTTGGCTCAAACAGGCGGTCATTGCTCTTAATCAAGCCACCTTTCATGGCTAAAGCTCATGGCTAAAGCCGCTGCTAAGCGACCCACCAGTGACACCGCTAAATCATTGACAATATGTTATATTTTATTTAAAATTGATTGTAGTATGGGTTAATTTTATTTATAATCATATTCAACAAATATTACTTTTTTTATCACGAATGGTGGAAAAATCCCATGAAAAAAGCATTAACCTTGGTAGTTGGTGGATTGGTGTTGGGCACTTCAAGCATGGCAGTTGCCGCCAATTCTATTAGTGGTTCTACAGATTTTCGGGTCAATATTCCAGAAGTGTTAGTGCTCTACCACTGGGATGATGCCTATCTAACTCTAACAGACATTGCTACAACACCTGCCAATGATAGCGATGGGAGAGAAATCAGTGACCCCGCCGCTCACAACGCAACAGGCATCTTGGCGGCAAACGGCACCTATACCATAAGCGGTGATGTCAAAACAGATACGGTGGCTACTTCTCCATTAGCTACCACCGTTGATGTTACCCTAAAAAATGCCTGGGCGGTGCGTAGCATCTCTAATGGTAACGTAACGTTGGCATTGACCAACCCAAATACCACCTTAAAAAGTGTAAATGGCGGTGCCACAGCCGTAACGTCTGCTGCTGTCTTACAGTCTACCGCAACTGGGACAACTGGCACCAATTCAGCAACCATGACGTTACCACCTTCTTGGGTGCCAACCATGGGTGACATTAAGTTCAAGCTTGACTTGACCAATGCCACAAAGCCTGGCGAATATAACACCCGTGGCACCGCGGGCGCTGCTACGGCAGCAGACGAAGCGACTGATACGTTCTTATTGACGTTGACAGGTAATTAGTTGGTCACGGCGCCACCTTGTCGGCAAAGTAGGCAAAAATACCAACGTGATGTTGGTATTTTTTTTGGCATACGGCATATTTTTTATGGGATAGCAACATGATGCAAAACACCCTCAATATAGCAATTCGTCCAGTCATACTAGGCTTGGTGAGCAGCATGGCTGGTTTAGCGTGCCCAATACTGCATGCTGATACGTTGGTAACAAGCCGCCCAGATTCAGCCAATAATAGCCAATTGATGGTCACCAACACCTCACAAACTTCCCTGCCGCCTGCTCAGTTGGGTATTTCACCCGCTACGGTTAAGCAAACCTTGTTATTATCTAAGGGGTACTTAGATGTTTCTGTCGCTTTATATAATTATCGTGACAAACCCAAAACAATGGCACTTACCTTGGTTGATACCGATCAGTTTTTTCGCCCAATTGCCGCCAGTGATCAAACGCTAAAAACTTGGACAATTATGAATCCTAGCCGCTTTAGTGTGGCGCCTAACAGTCAGCAGACAGTACGTTTATCGGTGCGTCCGCCACCTACTTTTGTCCAACAAACTCATTATGCGATGTTGGTGATTGAGCAGCAAACCTCGCAAGCCCCTGTGTATGACCCAGTGGGTAAGGGGGTCAAAATGGATTTGGGGACACGTTATGGTTTACCTATTGTGATCGATGTTAAATAAAAGGGAGATAGCATGGGGGAAAAAGCTGACTGCATAAAAATCACGTCTGCTTTCGACCAAGCGCAGGCGCTAAAAATCTGGCTGGGTAGTGTGGTAGGGGTATTTCCTTGCTTGGCACATGCGCTGGCATCTACCCCAGCGCCAGAGGCTGCCTCCATTGCCGCGCCGTCCCCTGTGGTGTTGGCTGATTCGGTGTTTGATGTTATTGACAAAAACCCCGTTCCCTCACAGATGGCGATTGGAACCCTAGCTGTGCCTACATCCGTCCTACTTGGGCTCACCCTCAACCAAACTCCCTATCCCAACATAGCCGCACTACAACATCAGGGCGATTTTTTTTACCCATCAGCCCATTGTTTGACTCATTGGGCATCACCGCATTGCAGCAGCATGACCTCTGGCACGTTACCACACCGATTGGTGATACCCAATTAGTAGACGGTGATTTTTTTTGGTGGCAAAATCAAGCCTACATAAGCCTTGCCATGTTAAAAAAGCTAGGTATCACCGCAAATTTTAGCCAGCGTGACTACGCATTAACGCTATATATGGGGTGGAACCCAGACAAGGTTCATAAAGGCGCAGCAGCCACCGCCGCCAAGGTGCCTACCAAGGCAACCTATACCCCTAGCCGTTTTGGGGTGCTAGGCGTTGCTATCGATAGTCATATTCGCCAATCCACCCCAGCAAAAAATACCGATGATAGCAGCACCTATAGCCAGTTTGATACACAGGCAGGTATTTTTGGGTATGGTGGCGGCGGGGTGTGGGGGCTTAATGCCGCTACCCAGCAGCCGCAAGCAGCCGCGTTAAACCTAGATACCCTAACAAATTGGCGCCGTGACCAGAGCACCATCAATAACTTGTATTGGCAAAAATCAGGGCAACATATAGCAACCCGACTGGGCACTCAGCAAGCCACACTATCCACGGCGACCCTCAACAGCCTTGGGCAATATACGGGGGTAACGCTGGCTTATAGCAATAAAGATATACGCCGTCATGTGGGTGATGCAGATGATAAAAGTCGTAGTTTGCTGCAAAATACGGCACAAGATTATAAAAACATCCGCGGCACAGGTCCTGCAGGTGGTTTGGCAGAGCTTAGAATCAATGGACAACCCGCCGCGCGTATCCAAATTGGACTTGATGGGCGCTATGAGTTTTTAAATTTGGATTTAACCCGTTTTGCCATTGACTATACCAACGTTGAAATAGCTTTGTATGAATACCCATTGGCAACCCAGCCCATGTCTGTTGAGCGGATTAGACTGGGGCGGCGGCGCAGTAATGTAGCAACCGATGAATTGCTATTACAGACAGGGATAGGCACCTCGGGAAATTGGTTTAATGACCAGTGGCGTGACCAATCGCACTCATCTGAGTGGGTCGCCAGCGTGTATGCAGAATATGGGTTGTCCAATCAGCTAGCGGTGCGTAGCAGTATTGACCACGCCCAACATGATGTGTGGCTAATAGGGGCAAATTATGTGGCTTCTCGCTACAGCAATATAGATGTGAGCTACGCGCAATCACCCACCCAGCAAGTGTGGCAAGCCGACTGGCAATACCAAAATAAAAACCTATTTGGCAACTATCATTTTTTACAACGATCGCTTGTGGACTCTGAGTCTTGGGTATCGGGCAAAGATCAAGATAACCCATCTAATAGCCAGCAAACCCACCATGTGAGCTTAACCTATCAGCCTACCCAATATAGCAGTTTTAACCTCAATCACTACTATGATAACTTTAGACAAGGTGCACGCCGCGACTATACCACCTTGAGCAGCACCCTAAACTGGAAAAATGATTGGCAACTCGGTGCCAATTATGACAGCCGTGGCGATCGCTATGGCTATCGCGCTCTATGGCAGCGGCATGACCAGCCCAATAGCTTTGGCTGGCAAGGTGGCCAACAGTATGACCAATGGTCTTGGCAGCACCGCTACAGCCCCACGCTCAGTTTTGGCGCCTCTATTGCCAAGTGGCGCTATACAGATTCTTTGCTGCACCAAGCTTTTATTAACTACCTACCCATGCCAAACCAACAATGGACGGCAACTTTTAGCCAGTATCAAGGCGATATTGGTTGGCGTACCCAGTGGCAATATTATAAAAACAATGGCATCAATCTGAGTGTGGGCTATGGTCACCATTATTTTGATGGGATACTTGCACTGGGTCAAAACGGAACAGGGCGTGATGACCCCAACAACGCTTGGCAATACCCCAATACCGTGGCAGCCACTGTTCCCAAAACGCCAAAAATTTGGACAGAAGATGACTATTTTTTTGTGCAGCTTAGCATGAATGTCTGGCGCCCACCGACTCACCAAACCCAAAGCTTGGGCGGGTGGGTACTAGGTTATTATCCTCGCCAAAAAAATGGCAGTATCATTGTGGACATTAAGCACCCACCATCGCCCGCCATTAATGCCCAAGACCTGCGTTTTTGGCTAGATGATGACATTGTGGTTGCCAAGTTGATAGGCAATAGCGCTGCCAACAGTCAGTATCTCATTGAAAATATACCTGCAGGCGTTTATCAGTTAAAGGTCGATACCAAAAATTTACCCATCGAATATAGCGCCCGTCAATTGCCCGCGCCGTACGTGGAAGTGAACCATACGGCACCTACTTTGGTACCTTTGACATTGATTAAAACCTTTGCGGTGGCAGGGAGCCTTGCCGACCACAAACCCAATATACAAGTACAAGCATGGCAACATGGGCAGGTGGTAGACAGTACTAAAACTGACGCGTCAGGGTACTTTCAGCTAGTGACGCTACCTAGCGGCACATACCAATTACAAGCGGCAGGGTATGAGCCGCAGTGGGTGAGGATTGATCAAGATTTTGTGTTTAATGTTCGCCTACTGCCGCAAGAATTACCCAAAAATTAATCGCCGTAAGCAGGTGTGGGACATGCTGCTCAAGGCTTTTTATAGGAAAAACTCATGAAAAAAATGTGCGTTGTGTTAGCTGTACTCGGTGGTTGTTGTCTAGCCCCTGCTTGGGGTGCGTGTCCTGATGTCAAAGACCTCAGCTCAGTGGTGCGTGTTAACAACTCTACAGATATTGATGGTAGTACCATCTATTTTTGTAAACAAGATTTTGCCCCATCAGCACTGGCGTATAGTCCCACCACGATCAATTTGCTAACAGGTGGCAATCAGCGCCTAAGTCAAGGTAGTTCGCAACAGATTTTGCCGATAATGTCTAGCATCAACTTTGCAGGTTTTAGCCCAGCCTCGTTGCTGCTTAACAGCGTGTCTGCCAATTTGCCCAATGTTAATGGTGCGTTTGGTTCACCCAGTTTATTTAATTTTTATACCCGTGTTGGGATAACAAATAATTGTACGACTTCTGGCAAGAACGAGTATGACTATATCAAAAATTATTTACGCAATAATGCCAATATTTTTCAAGCCAGTAGCAGCGGTCTGCAGACAGGCTTGGCAGATAGTAGCAGTAATGCCAGTATTGCTACCATCCCAAATGCGTTATTAAAGTCTAGCCAATCCAACAACACGCTGCCCGTGAAGATAAGCTTTTACCATGCCAATTATAGTAACAGTGGGCAATATTTTACGTCAACCAAGCGTTTTTGTTGGGTAGGCGTGGCTGTCAAAATTGATATTGACCCAAATGCCACTAACCTACGAAATGCGGGTGATTACGTGGTCAATGTCGGGGTGCAAACACTGTAGTAAGCACCCCACAAGCGCGGCTGATAGCTACCCATGGGTGCTGCTAACAGCGGTTTGCGCAAGTTCTGCCTTCATGAGTGCCACGATTTGAAATTTTTGAATTTTTCCCGTGACGGTCATGGGGTATTCATCAACAAAGCGTATATAGGTGGGAATTTTGTAATGGGCGATGTGGTTGCGGCAAAATTCCCTCACGGCGTCTTCGGTGAGCGTTTGCCCATGTTTGGTAATAATCCAAGCTGCCAACACTTCGCCATAAACAGGATCGGGGACGCCTACCACTTGTACATCCGCAATTTTGGGGTGGCGGTATAGGTAGTTTTCAATTTCTATGGGGAAGATATTTTCGCCGCCGCGAATGACCATGTCTTTGCTACGCCCTACAATGGTGATATAACCCTCTTCATCCATGCGCCCTAAGTCACCTGTGTGCATCCAACCATCCACCACGGCTTCGGCTGTTTTTTGGGTGTCATTCCAGTAACCTAGCATCACAGCATAGCCCTTGGTCAACACTTCACCCACTTGACCGATGGGCAGGGTGTCGCCTGTGTCGGTATCCACGATTTTGACTTCGAGGTGCGGCTGCACCAGTCCCACGGTGGCAATGCGTTTGTCAATGGGGGTGGTTGGTAGGCTATGACAAGATTTTGGGCTGGTTTCTGTCATACCATAGGCGATGGTCAGCTCTTTCATGTGCATGTCGTTCATGATGCGCTGCATGAGCTCCATTGGGCAGCTGGCGCCGCCTGAGATGCCAGTGCGCAACGAGGACATGTCATATTCGCTAAATTCAGGGTGGTTGAGTAAGGCTAAATACATGGTGGGCACGGCATGTAGCACGGTACATTTTTCTTCATCAATGGCTTGTAAAACACGGATGGGGTCAAAGCTGGTGCTAGGATAAACCAACGTGCCGCCATGCACTAGCATGGTGAGGTTGCCAAGCACCATGGCAAAACAATGATATAAGGGTAAAGGTAGACACAAGATATCATCGGGGGTGAGGCACAAGGTTTGCCCAGAGTGATAGGCGTTATTAATGAGGTTTTTGTGGGTGAGGGTTGTGCCTTTGGGTGCCCCTGTAGTGCCACTGGTAAATTGAATATTAATGGGGTTATTGGCGTTTAGTTTTTGCTGGCGCTCAGCCACTTTGGGGTCGTTGGCATCGCCTGTGTTTAGCCAATCTGAAAACGCTTGCATATAACCAAACTGCTCGGTATTGTCGGGCTCATCAATCCACACAATGCGCTTGAGGTTGGGTAGGCTGATGAGTTCAAGGTTTTCAAAACTTTGATGATAAATCTCGGGCGCCATTTCGCGAATCATCTCGGCATAGTCACTAAGCTTAAAATGCCGCATTAACACCAACACTTTACAGTCTACTTTATTAAGCGCATATTGCAGCTCAAAAATGCGGTAGGCGGGGTTAATGTTGACCAAAATCACCCCAATTTTGGCGGTGGCGAGCTGCATCAATAGCCATTCAACATTGTTGTGTGACCATATCCCCACACGGTCACCTTTTTCTAGACCCATGGCAATCATGGCGCTGGCTAATTGATTGGCTTTTTGCTGCAGTTGTTGGTAACTCAAACTCAGCTGCTGATGCCTAGAAATAATGGCGGTTTTATGAGGATGGCGCGCAACTACTGCGTCAAAATAATCGCCAATAGTGGCTTCAATCAAGGGCGTATCGGTAGCGCCTTTGTCATGGCTCATAGTCAAAGGGGCGTGTGGAGAGGCAGCGTTTGGAAAGCGCTGTTCAAGTAGCTTACGAAACATATTTTTTCCTTAAAGTATGTTTGTTCAATGATAAAGTGACCCGATCCGTGGGTCATCATGGGCAAAAAAACCACCGTGATTGGTAGGGGCTAAAAAAGCGTGCCATGGTCAGTGTAGCTGTTTTAGGGGGCAGTTGACAAGCAAATGTTGCCTTTAGGGGCGGTATTCATAATCTCACGTGAGAATAAGCCATGTTAGGTGACGGTCTTTCGGTTTACATGGGAGCGTCATTGCTTGCCACTGCTAGCGATTTGTTTTAGTGCGCCTCATCCCAATTATCACCAATGCCCACTTCAACCACCAGCGGCACGGCAAAATTCACATCCCAGCCTTTATCTTTGGCTGTTTTGGATAACACATCTTGCATGGCGTGTTTGATTAACTCGGCAATTTCTTCGGCTTTATTTGCATCGGCTTCAAACACCAATTCATCATGCACTTGTAGCAGCATTTTGGCGTGGTCTTTGGGCAATACCTCATTGACCGCTATCATCGCAAGTTTGATGATATCGGCAGCACTGCCTTGTAGTGGCGCATTAATCGCCGCGCGTTCTGCCGCTTGGCGCACATTGCGGTTAGCGTGGGTCAAGTCAGGGGTAAAAAGCTTGCGCCCCAAAATGGTGGTCACATAGCCTTGGTCATGGGCAGCCGTGCGCGTGGCTTGCATATAGGCGCGCACGTTGGGATAACGGGCAAAGTACAGCTTGATATAATCTTGCGCTTGCTGACGGCTAAATCCAAGCTGCTTGGCAAGCCCAAACTCACTCATGCCGTAGAGTAGCCCAAAGTTGACCGCTTTGGCTTGGCGGCGCTCTTCGCCCGTCACATCATCAAACGCCTTGCCCAAAATCTCAGCCGCGGTGGCGCGGTGAATATCATGCCCTTCATTAAACGCTTTGATAAGCACAGGGTCATTGGCAAAGTGCGCCATCAGGCGTAGCTCAATTTGCGAATAGTCAGCGGATAATATTTTTCTGCCCTGCTGTTGACTTTGGGGCGCAATAAAGGCTTGGCGAATGAGTCTGCCTGTATCGGTACGAATCGGGATATTTTGCAAATTTGGCTCGGTGGATGACAACCTGCCTGTGCTAGTCAATGCCTGATGATAGCTGGTATGCACGCGGTCATGGCTGTCTGCCACGTTTGCCAACGCGTCTGTGTAGGTGCTTTTAGATCGGAAGAGCACACGTCTGAACTCCAGTCAC
>CALAPG010000408.1 GCA_937889485.1 uncultured Moraxella sp.
ATTGGTAAAAATTTTATCTATTGTTATAATTTAGTAACAAACATCTATTATAATGTAATTAAAATATAATAAATGTAAGGTTATCCCAAGCCTGATAAGGCATCACGGCTTTACAGCGATGTATTTGTGGATAATCTAAAGCACACAATCGGCGTGCCGCCCTATCATTTGGCTGGCAGCGCTCATCAAACAAGGATTAATTTAATGCCCAATCATTTGAACAATACAGAGAACGCTCGTTCTTCTGATTCGTTTGAAGTCGAGCCAAAACCAAGAGTCACCATTCATAGTGTGATGTTGGTACTCACATTGGCGCTGGTATTTACGTTTGCCTTTGTGTTAGGAATTAGCTATTTTTTTGACAACAATGCCCTTAAAGGGGCGTCTTCAAAATATCTTTGCTCAATCACCGCAAGCGGACAAGTCGGGGTGTGTCTCAAAAGCTAATTCCTATCAATACAGCAGTTATTTTGACTTAACCCTTTGATGGGTTGAATTGACCGATTTAGGGTGTGCTAAATCGGTTTTTTTGTGGTGTATATCCCTGCCCAAACTTGTCCCATCTTTTTATACTTTACCGTGTCAAGTACGTGAAGGCAGCCCTTCAAGATGACGTCATGTGGTTGGTCACCCTCAATGTATAATAGGGTGTGGGGATGGATCAATTGATGGTGAATAAGCGCGTTAACAATGCTATCCCATAAATTAAGACGATAAGGCGGATCAATAAACACCACATCAAAACATTCGTTTTTAGGCAGTGTGGTTAGAGCATCCTCGATGGTCTGTTGGTAAATGATGAACTGTTGGGGCGCGATCCCCAAGCTGGCTTGGGTATTTGTAAGTTGGCGTCGTTGTTGGCGGTTAGGTTCTACACAGATCACTTGCCGCGCACCCCTTGATAACGCCTCAAACCCCAACACCCCACTGCCTGCACAGCAATCTAGCACCCGTGCATTGATTAAATCATCACCAAGCCAGTTAAATACCGTCTCGCGAACGCGGTCTGGCGTGGGTCTTAGCCCTTCTGCTGCAATAAAGCCAACCAGCCTGCGGCGGTATTGACCTGCAATAATGCGGACTTGGGATGGTTTTTCAGGTTGTTTTGATGGTTTTGCCATATCAAATCTAGCGCCTAGCCTCATGGTATTTAGTACAGTATTTAGTCAGCGGCGTTGCCTATCTTGGCAAGTGCTGCTGTGTTGGGTTTTGAAGGTAAGGGTTTGCCCGAAAGTATGGCGTCAATGCGTTGCTGTTTTGCCAAATCTTTGTCTGCATTGATTTTTGCTAAAGCATCGGGTGTCGGGGGTAAAATTGGTTTTTTAGTACGATCTAAGAGCCAGTAATCCATCATTTTTCTGACAATGGGTGCCACCCAGCCGCCATGGCGTCCATTTTCAATAATGACTGCAATAGCAATTTGGGGATTGTCCACGGGGGCAAAGCCCACAAACCAGCCATGATCCCAATGTCTTGAGTCCAAGGCAGCCTCATTGTAGCGTTTGCCTTGGGCAATGGATTTGACTTGCGCCGTTCCTGTTTTGCCTGCAATGCGATAGGCAGGTGTGTAGATGCTACGAGCGGTACCGCGTTTGATGACATCTTCCATTGCCAAATGCATGCGCTGCCAGTCATTGGGGTTGCCATTGTATTGAATTTTACCATCGGGTTTTTCAATCGGTACCACATGCACCGCGCCTGTGGATTTTTTGAGCAAGTGCGGTGTGAGATGCTGACCATCACTGGCTAACATGGCAATAGAATTGGCAATTTGTAGCGGAGTGGCAAGAAAGTAGCCTTGCCCAATACTCACAGAGATGGTTTCACCTGGCAGCCACGCTTTTTTGTAGGTTTTCATTTTCCATTCTGTGGAAGGATAAACACCGACTTTTTCGCCAGGTAAGTCAATACCTGTTTTGCTGCCAAAATTAAACCGTGACATCCAGTCATGGAGACGATCAATACCTAATTGGTAGGAGAGTTTATAATAGTAAGTGTCCACCGATTCGACAATGGATTTGTGCAAGTTGACCGAGCCATGACCCGATTTTTTCCAATCGCGAAATTTGTGGCTATCCCCAGGTAGGCTAAAATAGCCTGGGTCATAAATAGTGGTATCCCAGCCCATAATCCCGTAATGAATCCCCGCGAGCCCTTCAACGGGTTTAATGGCAGAGCCAGGCGGATATTGCCCCTGTAATGCCCGATTATAAAGGGGCATATCGGGGTCTTGTTGCAAGGCTTTATACTCTTTGCCACTAATACCAGAAATAAAAGGATTGGGGTCAAAACTGGGGTTGCTGACAAACGCAAGTATTTCTCCTGTGCTTGGATCAATTGCCACTGCCGCACCGCGTTTGCCCGCGAGTAGGTCACTGGTTAGTTTTTGTAAGCCATAATCAAGACTCAAATAAATATCATTGCCTGGGATAGGCGGCTTGGTGTCAAGCTTTTTGATAATATCGCCATAGGCGTTGGTTTCAATGGATTGGTAGCCAGGTTTGCCAAGAAGCAGGGGTTCATAAAACTTTTCAATGCCTGTTTTGCCAATTAAATCGGTGCCTGCATATAGCTTTTTATCCAGTTTTTTGCTGTCGTTATCGCTGATTCTACCCACATAACCAATCACATGGGCAAACAAATCACTATAGGGGTAAGTGCGAGTCAGTTTGCTTTGAATGGTTACCCCTTTAAAAAACGGTTTGCGCTCACTAAACTGCGCCACTTGCTGCTCACTGAGCCCTATTTTGATGGTGACAGGTTCATTTTTACTTTTTTTGAGGGCTTTAAGGGCTTCGGTGACTTCGTCGGGAGTGAGCTGAAAAATGGGGGTTAGTAATGCCAAGGTTTGCTCAGGATTTTCGATTTCGTCTGGGCTCACAACCGCCGTAAAAACAGGGTGATTGTCTGCCAAAATTACCCCGTTACGGTCGTAAATATAGCCGCGACTAGGGGGCGCTGAAATAAGTTTGATGCGATTGTTATCAGACTGTGTGACATACTGTTCATGGGTATAAATCTGCAAATAGGCATAGCGCGCGATGAGACCTAGCAGCCCCAAAAAAATAAATACCGATGCCACAATGACCCGACGTCTAAAAATTAAATTTTCGCGTTGAATGTTTGAGGAGTGGGGAGGTTTGATCATGGCGTAACAACCGCTAATAAAAGTGAAAACATAAGCACGGGGGCAGTCATTGGCAGCAAAAGGCGCTATTTTATCATACTATTTGTAGAACATTGTAGCAGATTGCTAGATGGGCGCGTAGCAATGTTTCACAGATAGCAAGGCTATTGCAGTGAGTAATTTGATAGCAATCATGGGTTTTTTTAGGTGGCGTATGCGCGGCGCTAAACTGCGAAAAACAAAAAACTTCTACAGGTAAATTGCCCAGAACTATGCTAAAATCTAGCCATTTTTGACGCGCTTATTTGATTTATTTCCCCCCTTTTTTTAATTGAGCTTCTTGACTATGTTTGCAGAAATTTGGCATAAGCTTGCAACACATCCGCAGTTTTTTGCGATGCTTACCATTCCGTTGGTGACGGCGGTGGTCACTTGGGGACACGTTTGGATGGCACTTAAGATGCTGTTTTATCCCATCCACTTTTGGGGTATTCGTATTCCTAATTTACCATACGGTATCAAAGGCTTGGGCTGGCAAGGTATTGTGCCTAGAAAAGCGGGGAAAATTTCGGGGATTTTGGTTGACCAAACCTTGTCAAAATTGGGCTCTTTAGATGAGTTTTTTCAAGCCATGGCACCTGAAGAGGTGGCGGACTATATTAGTCAAACGATGAACCAAAACCTTGAAGATCTCATTGATGAAATCATGAATCAGCGTGCCGCCACCCTGTGGGCAACGCTGCCGTATGCGGTCAAACGGCGTATTTACGCGTATGGGCACGAGCAGCTGCCTGAGGTCATGAAAGCATTGGTACTAGATTTGACCCACAATGTAGAGAATTTGGTTGATATGCGTGAAATGATTGTCAACAAGATGGAGCGTGATCGAGCATTAATGGTGCGAATGTTCTTAAAAGTCGGTCAAAAAGAGATTAATTTTATTTGGCATATTAGTGCTTTGATTGGGTTTGGGTTTGGTATCTTACAAATGGCGATTTTTTGGTTTGTGCCATTACATTGGACAGTGCCATTTTTTGCCGCTATTTGGGGGTTATTGACCAATTGGATTGCTATTTGGATGGTATTTAATCCTGTGGAGCCGCATTATTTTCGTTATCCAAAATTTTTTCGTGTGAGTCAATCAGCACCTTTTATTGTGCTACAAAAACCTCACATGGGGCAGTTTAACTGGCAAGGCGGTTTTATGAAGCGTCAGCCTGAGGTGTCTGAGGTGTTTGCCGAAATTGTAGTAAAAGATTTGGTCACCCTTAAAAATATCATGCAAGAGATGATGTATGGCAGCCGCGCTAGTCAAACCCGAGAGATTATTAAAACTCATTTACACCCAATTTTGGCGTCACAGGTCATACAAACCAGTCTAAAATTTGGTTTGGGGCGCAAAGAATTTGGGCAGCTCAAACATGTCATTATTGATAAGTCCATTGCGGCAACCATGGTTCCGATGAGTAACCCTGACCTTAATCAAAGTCGGGCAGACAAAATTTTTGGGTTGTTTCGGGATCGTATTCGGGCATTAACGCCGTATGAGTTTCAAAATTTGCTACGCCCCGCATTTCGTGAAGATGAGCTGACGTTGATTATTTTGGGTGGTGTGACGGGTTTTGTGGCAGGTTGGCTTCATTTGGTGTTGGTGTTTTATTGAGGAAGTAAATAAATTGAAAGTGGTTGCCTGTGGTAACTGGTTTTGATTTGAATGTTAGTAAGTTTTGTAACCACGATGGCAATAGGAGCAGTGGGTATGTTAATTACTGAATTGGGCTATGTTGCGCTTATTTCAGCCTTGGTGATTTCCATTTTACAGGTGGTTTTTCCCACTGTGGGCGTTTTTAAGCATCAACCTGCGTGGCAACGTCTGGCAGGCAGTTTTGCCGTTGCTCAGTTTTTGGCAACTGGGGTGTCATTTTTGTGCTTGATGTACGGTTTTTATGCCAATGATTTTACGTTGTCCTATGTGGCAAATCAGTCTAATTCTTTATTGCCTTGGTATTATCGGTTGTCTGCTACGTGGGGTGGTCATGAAGGCTCGTTGCTATTGTGGGTGACCATTTTGGCAACTTGGGGCTTGGCGGTGGCGTTGTTTAGCCGTAGTTTACCACTTGCGATGCGGGCGCGAGTGTTGGTGGTGATTTCTTTTGTGCAGATGATGATGCTCAGTATGGTGATTTTTGTGTCGTCACCATTTAATCGCACTTTACCCAATATTCCTGTGGATGGTAAAGATTTAAATCCCTTGTTACAAGACCCTGGTCTTATTTTTCACCCACCGATGCTGTATATGGGCTATGTGGGTGCCGTGGTGCCATTTGCCTTTGCTATGGCGGCATTGTGGGCGGGGCGGCTTGATGCAGTGTGGACACGCTGGTCACGTCCTTGGGCACTGGCTGCTTGGTGTTGTTTGACGCTCGGTATTGTATTGGGGTCGCTTTGGGCATATAACGAGCTTGGTTGGGGCGGCTGGTGGTTTTGGGATCCTGTTGAAAATGCATCATTTATGCCGTGGCTGGGCGGGGCGGCATTACTTCACTCTTTGGCGGTTACCGAAAAGCGCGGCGTGTTCAAAGCGTGGACAATTATGCTGGCAATTTTTACCTTTGCGCTGAGTTTATTGGGTACGTTTTTGGTGCGTTCGGGGGTGATTACCTCGGTGCATTCGTTTGCTGCAGACCCCACGCGGGGGATGTTTATTTTGGTGATTTTGGGCGTGGTAATTGGCGGTGGTTTGGCAATGTTTGCGTGGCGCGGTTGGCGGTTGACCCAAGAAAGCCATTATCAGTTAAAATCGCGTGAAACGCTGTTGGTTGTTAATAATATTATTATTCTAGTTGCCACAATTGTGGTGGTGATTGGCACGTTATATCCTATGCTGGCAGATGCATTGAAACTTGGGCAGGTGTCTGTGGGCGCCCCTTATTTTAATGCGCTATTTGTGCCGTTAACTTGGTTATTATTGGTGTTTTTGGCGCTGGGGCCTGTAAGCCGCTGGAAAAAAGACACTCGTCCTTTCTTGGGTATGGGTTTGGCTGTGTTGACTAGCTGTTTTGTGTTGGCGGCTGTCATAAGCTATTTTTTAACCGATAATCTTTTACTTAATATCACCGTATCAACCGCGCTAAGTCTGTGGGTGTTGGCATGGATGGGTATTGATATTAAAGAAAAAACCCGAAATGCTAGCTCGTTATGGGCAGGACTACGTCGCCTTAATATGGGCTACTGGGGTATGCAGGTGGCGCACTTGGGTATTTTATTAAGTGTTATGGGAATTGCCATTACTACCAGTTTAAGTGTAGAAAAAGACATTGCTATGCAAAAAGGCGAAACAATAGAAGTGCAAGGTTATCAGTTTACCTTAAATGACCTCAAAAAAATCCGCGGGGCAAATTTTGATGCCACCCAAGCGGTGGTCAGTGTGCACAAAAATGAGCGCCTCGTTGCCAATTTGCGTCCTGAAAAGCGCCATTACGTGGTCAGTCAAATGCCCATGACAGAGGCATCAATTCAGTACAATCCCCTAAGAGACATTTATATGGCAATGGGCGAACCTATCTTGACAGGTAACCAAACCGAGGCAAATGCCACCAAATGGGCGGTGCGTATTTATATCAAACCTGGGGTGCGTTGGGTATGGTGGGGCGGTTTTGTCATTGCGTTTGGGGCCGTGTTAAGTATGTTTGACAAACGCTACCGCAAAATCGGTAGAACCAAGCTGAATGACGGTATGCCATCTGCAATCGCAACATTTGATAGCACCAACCAGAACATGCATAAGGAGAACAACCATGGCAATGCGTAAAAAACAACTGTGGTTTTTGGTGCCTCTAATCATGTTTTTGATTATTATTGGGCTGTTTTATACCCGCTTGGGGAAAGACACGACGGTGGTCACCAATACCTCGCTTAATCGCCCGTTGCCTAACTTTAGCTTACCATCGCTTGCCAACCCTGAGCAAACAATTACCCAAGCACAGTTACCTAAACAGCCGTATCTATTAAATATATGGGCGTCTTGGTGTGTGACTTGTAAGATTGAACACCCGTTTTTATTACAAATGGCAAAAGCAGGTGTGCCAATTGTGGGCATCAACTATAAAGATGATCGCAAAGACGCATTAGCTTATCTAAACACCCATGAAGACCCATTTACCCTCAATGCTCAAGACATCAATGGTAGTTTTGGCATTGACTTGGGGTTGACAGGGGTGCCTGAGTCTTTTGTAGTGGATACCACAGGCAACGTGCGGCAGCATATTTTGGGTGAAATCAACGAGGAACGCTATAATAAGCAAGTGCTACCTTGTATGACAGCACTGCGCCAAAATGCCGATGATGACAAAATCCGTGAGGTATGCCAATGACTAAGCTGGCTAACAACGTAACACGCCTAGCAATCACTTGGCTATTGCTAGCAGGGATGTCTATGTCCGCGTTGGCGGGCATTGATACCTACCAGTTTGACAATCCACGCCAAGAAGCCCAATACCGTGCGCTTATTGAAGAACTGCGCTGCCCAAAATGTCAAAACCAAAATTTGGCAGGTTCTGATGCCCCTATTGCCCAAGACCTCAAACAAAAAACCTATGACATGGTCAAAGACGGGCGTTCAGATGGCGAAATACGCCAATATATGAGCGAACGATATGGCGACTTTATCAGCTATAAACCGCCTGTGCGTCCTTCAACGTGGATTTTATGGTTTTTTCCGCCCATTTTGTTAGTAGTGGTCATGTTGAGTTGGTTTATCCGTCATCGTCACCAAGCAAAACGTAGTGTGGCTGCCCACCAACCCGATGAACAGCCGCCACTCTCACAAGCAGAGCAACAAAGATTGCAGGATTTACTAAGCACCCAGTCAAACATTGCCGATAAAGAAGTTAGCAAGGAAAATTAATGTCAACACTTATAGTTTTTATCATTGTCGCGCTATTATTTGCCTTTACGCTTGCGGTTTTTATCATCTTACCTTGGCTGCAAACTAGCGGTGCGCGCGCCACACAGCGTCAAGCAGACAACCAACTATTAGCCCTTAATATTCAAGTCTTTAAACAGCGCCTAGCCGAGCTTGAAAATGACCACCAAGAAGGGCAAATTGATACAACAACCTACGAAACGCAAAAAATCGCCCTAGAACGTCAGCTCCTAGAGATTGGCGACAATCAAGAAAAAAATGATTTTGTGCCCAACTGGAAAAGTCGGCTTATTTTTTTGGTGTGGATACCCTTATTAACGGTTATGGCATACATGATGATTGCCGATCGTACCCCCGTTTACAAACTTTGGGAAGCACAAGACCGCTTGGGCAAAGTCGCCGATGACCTACTGACCGACAAAATTGACA
>CALAPG010000409.1 GCA_937889485.1 uncultured Moraxella sp.
TGGAGTTCAGACGTGTGCTCTTCCGATCTAATGCCCCATTTTGGCACACGATTGAGCCATTAATACCCAGCCAATATGCCCAGTTTTTTGCCCAAAGCCAAAGCGAGCTTCACCTGTTAAGCCCCGCCCAACGTCAAGTGACTGAGCCGCTGCTGATTTTAAGCCAGTGGCTGCTACAGATCCAACAGCCGTTGCCCAGTTTTGCGCCCAATCAGCTTCAGCTGACTTTTTTAATCAATATGCACACGGCTTTTGAAAAATGGGTAAGTTGTTGCATCGCGCGGCAATTTGCTACCGATTTTACCGCCCTGCTGCAGCGCTCACAACCGTTGGTGTTGGCAGAAAATGGCGACACCTTGCTTCGCATCAAGCCCGATATTGTGTTAAAGCGTGGCGCTGATACCATTGTCGCTGACGTCAAATGGAAATCCATCAGTCATATCAGTGAGATTGGGCTTGCCGATATCTATCAGCTGTTGACCTATGCCAGTGAGTGCAAGGCGCGTCAAGCGTGGCTGATTGTGCCAAGTTTAGGCGGTGAGCCTATGACAAAAAATTTGGCACAACCCATGAATTTTGCCCAGCCCAAAACAGCGCAGCTGATGTTAGTGCCCTTTGATGTGACCCAAGCGAGACTATCACTTTGCCATTAAAATTATTTTATAAAAAATATAATTGGTTTGATTTTATCAATGATAAAAGTTGGAATTAACAACTTTCTATCGTTCAAAAACTTGTTACAATAAACTTATCCATACCAAAAATTATCAAATACCTAGGAAAAAATTATGAGCAAACATTATGACTATATCGCCATTGGTGGCGGCTCAGGCGGTATTGCATCTATCAACCGCGCCGCATCGTATGGCAAAAAATGCGCGGTGATTGAAGCCAAAGCGCTGGGCGGCACTTGCGTGAATGTGGGCTGTGTGCCCAAAAAGGTCATGTGGTATGGTGCCAACATGGCAGCTGCCATCAACCATTATGCCCCCGATTATGGGTTTGATGTGCAGGTCAACCAGTTTGACTTTGCCAAGCTAATCGAAAATCGTCAAGCCTATATCAGCCGTATTCACCGCTCTTACACCAATGGACTTGCTAACAATCAAGTGGATGTACTGCACGGCTTTGCCAAATTTGTCGATAAAAACACGGTTGAGATTACCAAAGACGATGGCACAACCGACACCATCACCGCCGACCATATTGTGATTGCCACAGGCGGTCGCCCTGTCCGTCCTGATATAAAAGGGGCAGAATATGGCATTGACTCTGATGGCTTTTTTGAATTAACCGCATTGCCCAATCGCGTGGCGATTGTGGGCTCGGGGTATATTGGGGTGGAGCTTGCGGGCGTGATGAACGCGCTGGGGGCTAAAACCCACTTAATCGCGCGCGGAAAAACCGTGCTTAAAAATTTTGATAACGAAATTGTGGCAACGCTGAGCGACATTATGCACAACGATGGTATTGTATTTCACTACGAAACCTTGCCACAGACAGTGCATAAAAATAACGATGGTTCATTGACCATTGACTTAACCAATGATGAGCAGCTTACGGTGGATTGTTTGATTTGGGCGACAGGGCGCGTGCCAAGCACCGATAACCTAAACCTTGCAGCGGCAGGCGTGGCGGTCAATAGTGCAGGCTTTATTGGCGTAGATAAGTACCAAAATACCAATGTTGATGGCATCTATGCGGTGGGTGATATCATTGAAAACGGCATTCAGCTCACCCCTGTGGCAGTGGCGGCAGGTCGTCGGTTGTCTGAGCGGTTATTTAACAACAAGCCTGATGAACATTTGGATTATCACTTAGTGCCCAGCGTGATTTTTAGCCACCCCCCGATTGGGACGGTTGGGCTGAGTGAAGAAGACGCAGTCAAAGCCTACGGCATTAACTGTGTGAAAGTGTATCAATCCAATTTTACCCCTATGTACAGCGCGATAACCGCGCACCGTGAGCCTTGCAAAATGAAGCTCATCTGCGTGGGCGAGGATGAAAAAATCGTGGGACTGCATGGCGTGGGCTTTGGCGTGGATGAGATGATTCAAGGCTTTGCCGTGGCAATCAAGATGGGCGCGACCAAACGTGACTTTGATGATACGGTGGCGATTCATCCCACAGGCTCAGAAGAGTTTGTGACCATGCGATGATTTGCTAGTGACTTAAACAAACCCTAAACTATTAGGGTTTTTTTTAAAATTACATATCCACTTTGAGCCTATCCCAATACTGCTGATACAGTGCCATGATATCATCGCCGACATCCTCGCGAAATCTTGCATGTTTGAGCAGCGCTTTGGGCGGATAGATAATCGGGTTATTGGCTTTTTCGGGGGGCATTTCGCTGCGGGCTTTGGCATTGGGTGAGCCGTAACCGATTTCATCACTAATCATTGCAGCATATTTGGGACGCAAGATAAAATCAATAAACTGGTGGGCATTGTCATTGTTTTTGGCATTTTTGGGGATGACCATATTATCCATCCACATAATCGCCCCCTCGCTTGGATAGACAAAATCAAGCTCAGGCATCCCTTGGTCTTGTGCCATAATCACCTCGCCATTCCACGCCAAGCCCAGATACGTTTCACCTTCCATAAACGGCATTCTCGGTGCGTCTGAATTAAAGGTACGCACGTTTGGCATGAGTTGGGTGAGTTTTTCATACGCTTGTTTGATGTGATGGGGGTCGCGGGTACTGCCATTGTAGCCAAGCGTCAGCAAACTCATGGTGAACACATCACGGATATCATTCATCAGCATGACTCGACCTTCATAGTCAGGCTTCCACAAGTCATTCCACGATGTCAGACGGGTTTTGTCAATGCGCTTGGTATTGACCGCAATGCCCGATGAGCCCCACAGATAGGGAATACTGTATTGGTTATTGGGGTCAACAGGGGTATTTAAAAACGTGGCATCAAGGTTGCCAAATCCTGTCAGCTTGGCATGGTCAATGGGCTCAAGCATCCCTTCTTGACGCATCTTATCGACAAAATCAGTCCCAGGGAACGCCACATCATAGTCACCACTACCATTCATGAGTTTTAGCTTGGCATACATGGCTTCATTGGAGTCAAAGGTGCTATAAACCACTTCAATGCCGGTCTCTTTGGTAAAGTCCTTGAGCACTTGCTCAGCGATATACTCTGTCCAGTTATAGACATTGACTACCTTGCCGCCTTTGGTGGCTGGGGCAGATGCAGGGGCGTTACTTGCGGTTTCACTTGCCTGTTGACAGCCCATTAGACTGCTGCCCAGTCCGCCTGTCAACATGACACCACCAGCGCCCAAGCCATAACCCAAAAAACGTCTTCTATTCATCATCCGAGTCATCATGTCAGGTCTCCTTAACGCGTTTTAGCCGATGGCAGGCGCATTGATTTTTTGGCAAGTAATAGCTGCGACACCACCAGACCAAGCAGTGAAATGGCAAGTAAAATCGTCCCCACCGCATTAACTTCAGGCTTCACCCCAACCCGTACCATCGAATAGATTTGTAACGGTAAAATCTCAAAGTCAGGCCCTGTATTAAAGGTGGATACCACCACATCATCGAGCGATAGGGTAAAGGCAAGCACCCAGCCCGCCAAAATTGCAGGCAAGATGATGGGCACCAGCACGGTGCGAATCATGGTAAACTCATTAGCGCCCAAATCACGCGCGGCTTCTAGTACCCGTGTATCAAGGCTAGATAAACGCGCCGACACCGTAATCACCACAAACGGCAGACAAAACGTGATATGGGCAATCAGCAAAGTCACAAAACCCAGTTGTATCCCAATCATCAAAAATAACGCCAACAGCGAAATTGCCAATACAATCTCAGGCGACATCATCAGCACAAATAGCAGGCTTTGTAGCACCGATTTGCCCTTAAAATCATACCGCTGAAACGCCAACGCGGTTAAACCACCAATCACCGTGGTAATGGTCGCCGCCACTACCGCCAAAATCACCGAATTGATTGCCGCTTGCACCATCGCCGCGTTATCAAACAGCTCTTTGTACCAATGGGTACTAAAGCCGCCCCACTGATAGCCGACCTTTGATGCATTAAATGAAAATATCACCATCACCGCGATAGGCGCAAACATGATGAGATACATCACGGTCAAATACAGGCGAGAGAGCCATTTTACGGTTATACTCATGTCATCCCCCTATGCCACTTCGTTGTAGTCAGTTTTGCCAATGCGTTTGCTGCTAGCGCGATAGGCGATGATAAGCACCGCCATCGCTACCGTCAAAAGCACACTGGCAGCTGCGCCAAACGGCCAGTCACGCGCATCCAAAAACTGTGACTTGATGATATTACCAACCAATAAGTTACGAGAACCGCCCAAGATATCGGCAACATAAAACATCCCCATCGCAGGCAGTAGCACCAGCAGCACCCCTGAGATAATACCCGGCGTGGTTAGCGGCAAAATCACATGCCAAAAGGTCTGGTATTTATTGGCGCCCAAATCTTTACTGGCAAGCACATAATCTTCTCTTAAGTCCACAAACACCGCATACAAGGGCAATACCATAAACGGAAACAGCAAATACACCAAGCCGCCAATCACCGCCTTTTGGGTATATAAAATCTGCAAGGGCTCATCAATTAGCCCTATACCTATCAAAGCCGAGCTTAACAAGCCGTTGGCAGCCATAATGAGTTTGACCGCATACAGCCTTACCAAAGAATTGGTCCAAAACGGAATCACCAATAATAGCATGAGTAGTGACTGCCATTTTTTGTCCGCTTTACTCACCAAATAGGCAAACGGGTAGCCCAGCAGTAAGCAAATAATGGTGGTTATCCCTGCCATACTCAAAGAATGCAAAAACACCTTGAGATACAGCGGGTCAATCAGACGAAGATAATTCTCAAACGTGATAGGCAATCTTAAAAACTTGTCTTCATCACGGGTCAAAAAACTGGCAGCAATCACCAGTATATTGGGAATTAACGCAAAAATAATCAGCCACGCCCAAATTATCAGCAACGTGGCGCGCTGAAAGCCACGCCCGCCTTGTTGAGTTGGCATCGCATTTGAAGTGGGGGAAATATTATTCATCGGGCAAAATCCACTCCCAACCATCTACCCAGTCGACACGCACTTCTTGACCAAGTTTGTAGTTAAAATTTGGGTCATCTTCATTGAAGTATTCTGAGGTTTTGACCATGTTGCCATTTTTTAATTTTATCACCGAATCAAGGGTACTGCCTTTATAGCTACTATCGACCACATTACCAATCAAGCCTTCATGCCCTTCATGGGTATAATAAACACGGATATCTTCGGGGCGCAGTAGCAAATTGACGTTTTGGGCAACTTTGACATCAAAATTTGGACGCGGCAATTCACGAATGGGGTGAAAACCTTCGTTTTGTTCAACCACTTCAACCCTGATGGTAGTGGGATTGACTGCTAGCACTTTGGCTTTAAACAAATTGGTTTCGCCAATAAAACTTGCGGTAAATAAGTTGGCAGGCGATTCATAAATACCAATCGGTGTATCAATCTGCTGGAACACGCCGCCTTTCATCACCGCAATCCTATCAGACATCGACAAGGCTTCTTCTTGGTCATGGGTGACAAACACAAAGGTAATACCCAATTCACGCTGCAAGCGTTTGAGCTCTGACTGCATTTGCACGCGTAGCTTGGCATCAAGTGCCGATAGCGGCTCATCTAGTAGCAGCATTTTGGGACGATTGACCACCGCACGGGCAATGGCGATACGCTGCTGCTGACCGCCTGATAAGTCTTGTGGGCGGCGGTTGATGGTATGCTCTAGCTGCACCATTGCCAAGGCGTCACGCACGCGGGTGTCAATGTCTGCTTTGCGCACGCCTTTGAGTTTTAGTCCATAGGCGATATTGTCATACACGTTCATGTGCGGAAACAGCGCATATTGCTGAAACACGGTGTTAATCGGGCGTTTTTCGGCAGGTAGCCCTGCAATATCCACCCCTTCAAGGTGCATGCTACCTGCATTGGGTAGCTCAAAACCGCCAATCAGACGCAGCAGGGTGGTTTTGCCACAGCCAGAAGGCCCTAGTAGCGTCAAAAATTCGCCATCATAAATATCAAGGTTGATATCATGCAAAATATGGGTATCGCCATAGGATTTGGATAAATTACGAATTTCTAACAGGGGGTTTTTATGGGTGGGCTTGGCAGATAGCACATTATCTGACTGGGGGGTAAGGGTGGTTTGTGGCGCTGAGGCAGACATAGGCACAATCTCACGGCTAGAGCTAAGTAATAGCGGGCTAAAATGGCACAGTTACGTTAGGGTTGGTACTGGGATGCTGGTTATGTAAATACAAGTCACGTAAATACAAGATTTTTTTGATAGTTTCACCTGTGAAAATACCGTTAAAATTTGCCATCAGTATAACGGTTACGTCTAAAAAATGTTACTGTTAATTTTTGATTTTTGAGCAAACATAGCAAGGCTAGGGCATAGATCGGAA
>CALAPG010000410.1 GCA_937889485.1 uncultured Moraxella sp.
AGAGCGTATGGGACACATTGAGCTTGCCGCTCCTGTTTCTCATATCTGGTACTTTAAGGGTATCCCGAGCCGGATGGGATTGATTCTTGATATTTCGCCCAGGTCGCTGGAAAAAGTACTGTATTTTGCTAATTACATCGTACTTGATGCCGGTGATACTCCTTTGGTAAAAAAACAGTTGTTGAGCGAAGGCGAATATATCGAAGCCCGCGACAAATATGGCAGCGGTTTTAAAGTTGGTATGGGCGCTACTGCTATCAAAGCACTGCTGGAAGAGATCGATTTATCTGCATTAACTGCGGAACTGCGTGCTGAATTGAAAGAGGTAAGCGGACAAAGAAAAATTCGTGCCGTACGCCGTTTAGAAGTCTGTGAAGCTTTCCTTAAATCAGGCAATCGCCCTGAATGGATGATTTTGGATGTTGTTCCTGTAATTCCTCCGGAACTGCGTCCGATGGTACAATTAGACGGCGGACGTTTTGCGACTTCTGACCTTAATGATTTGTATCGTCGTGTCATCAACCGTAATAATCGGTTAAAAAGATTGCTTGAACTCAATGCTCCTGATATCATCGTGCGTAATGAAAAACGTATGCTTCAGGAAGCTGTTGATGCTTTGATTGACAACGGACGCCGTGGCCGTCCAGTAACAGGTCCTGGTAATCGTCCTTTAAAATCTCTTTCTGATATGCTGAAAGGTAAACAAGGTCGTTTCCGTCAGAACCTGTTAGGTAAACGTGTTGACTATTCCGGTCGTTCTGTTATTGTAGTAGGGCCTGAATTGAAAATGCATCAATGTGGTCTGCCTAAAGAAATGGCGCTGGAATTGTTTAAGCCTTTTGTCATGAAACGCTTGGTTAACAGCGGTCAGGCTACTAATATCAAAAGTGCAAAACGCATGGTAGAACGTGCTACTACTGCTGTTTGGGATGTTTTGGAAGATGTAATCAAAGAACATCCTGTGCTTTTGAACCGTGCACCGACTTTGCATAGGCTTGGTATCCAGGCTTTTGAGCCGATCTTGTCTGAAGGGCGTGCAATCAAACTGCATCCTCTGGTATGTACTGCATACAATGCCGACTTTGACGGTGACCAAATGGCAGTACACGTACCGCTCACGCTAGAAGCCCAGCTGGAAGCGCGTGCACTGATGATGTCAACCAACAACATTTTGTCACCTGCCAATGGTGAGCCAATCATCACCCCGTCACAAGACGTGGTCTTGGGTCTTTACTATATCAGCCGCTCACATATCAATGCCAAAGGCGAAGGCATGACGTTCTCAAACGTCAAAGAAGTGTACCGTGCGCTTGGCACCAATGACTTAAGCGTCAATGCCAAAATTAAAGTACGTATTGATGAAACCAGTTATGATGACGAAGGCAACGCCACCGCTGTCAATAAAATGGTCGATACCGTAGCAGGTCGCTGCTTAATTTGGAACATCACGCCAAAAGGCATGAGTTTTGATGAAGTTAACAAAGAGATGAGCAAAAAGAACATCTCACGCTTAATCAACTCTTGTTATCGCAAAATGGGCGTCAAAGACAGTGTCATGTTTGCTGACCAATTGATGTATCTTGGGTTTGCCCAAGCCACCTTGTCGGGTGTGTCAATTGGTATGGAAGACATGCTCATTCCACCTACCAAAGACGCCATCATCGCCGCTGCCGATGCTGAAGTACGTGAGATTGAAAGCCAATTTGAACAAGGTTTTGTGACCCAAGGCGAACGCTACAACAAAGTTATTGATATTTGGTCGCGTACCAATGACCAAATTGCCAAAGCGATGATGGATAACCTATCACAAGATACCGTGATTAATAGCGAAGGCGTTGAAGAAAAAGAAAAATCGTTCAACTCAATTTATATCATGTCCGACTCAGGGGCGCGTGGTAGTGCCGCTCAGATTCGTCAGCTTGCAGGTATGCGTGGTTTGATGGCAAAACCAGACGGCTCAATCATTGAGACGCCAATTAAAGCCAACTTCCGTGAAGGCTTAAGCGTATTACAGTACTTTATCTCAACCCACGGGGCGCGTAAAGGTCTTGCCGATACCGCACTTAAAACCGCAAACTCAGGTTACTTGACCCGCCGTTTGGTGGACGTGGCACAAGATTTGGTCATCACCCAACCTGATTGTGGTACCGAAAAAGGCATCTTGATGAAGCCACACATTGAAGGTGGTGAAATCATTGAGCAACTAGCTGACCGCGTACTAGGACGGGTGACCGCTAAAGAAGTGGTATCCAACAAAACGGCTGAAGTGGTCATCCCTGCAGGTACGTTGCTTGATGAGCATTGGGTCAAAGTGCTGGATGAACATGGTATTGACGAAGTTTGGGTACGCTCTGTTATCACCTGTGAAGTCGCTCATGGCGTCTGTGCGCAGTGTTATGGCCGTGACCTTGCTCGTGGTCACCGTGTTAACATCGGTGAGTCTGTCGGGGTAATGGCAGCACAATCCATCGGTGAGCCAGGCACCCAGCTGACCATGCGTACCTTCCACGTGGGTGGTGCAGCCAGTGCAGCAGCGGTTGAAAACAGCATTCAGGTCAATAAAGGCGGTACTGTTCGCTTCCAAAACCTAAAATCCGTGAGCCATATTGAAGGTCACTTGGTTGTGGTATCACGTTCTGCCGAAATCAGCATCACTGATGAATTAGGACGTGAGCGCGAGCGTTACAAAGTGCCTTACGGTTCATCTATTTTGGTAGCAGACAGCGCCGAGGTAACCCCAGGTCAAGTGATTGCCAAATGGGATCCGCACACCCATCCAATCATTACCGAGGTCTCAGGTAAAGCACGCTTTAGCGATATCACCGATGGTCTAACCGCCACCATGAAGATTGATGAAGCAACGGGCATGAGCTCATACGAAATTCTTGCCACCAAAGACCGTCCAAGTAGCGGCAAGGACCTACGTCCAGCAATCATCCTTGATACAGTTGATGGTAAAGAAGTGGTGTATTTCTTACCCCAGCAAACCATCATTCGCGTGCGTGAAGGCGATGACGTAACCACAGGTTCTATCTTGGGTCGTGTACCCCAAGAGTCATCGGGTACCAAAGATATTACGGGTGGTTTGCCACGTGTGGCAGACTTGTTTGAAGCGCGTCGTCCAAAAGACCACGCTATCATGGCTGAGATGAGTGGTACCGTGAGCTTTGGTAAAGACACCAAAGGTAAAAACCGCTTTATCATTACCAATGATGATGGCGAAGTGCATGAAGAGTTGATTCCAAAATGGCGTCAAATCA
>CALAPG010000411.1 GCA_937889485.1 uncultured Moraxella sp.
TGCTTGTTCTGCCAAGCCATAGTCAAACTGATACACACCCAGATAATCTGCAATGTTGCGACTGTCCACTGACAATTTTTTGCTCAACTTTGTGTCTGTGTCGGCTGCTTCAACATTGTGCTTGACCACTTTACGGGCAATTTTGTTGATTTCACGCTCAAGGTTTCGCACGCCTGCTTCACGGGTGTAACGGCGCACGATAGCTTGTAAGGCGTCATCGGTGATGTCAATTTCATCATCAGTAAGCCCGTTTTGCTTGATGGCTTTGGGCACCAAATACTTATCGGCGATACTGACTTTTTCATCTTCAGTATAGCCAGGTAAGCGAATTACTTCCATACGGTCTAGTAGGGCGGGCGGGATGTCCATGCTATTGGCAGTACAGATAAACATCACCTGCGATAAGTCCAAATCCATGTCTAGATAATGGTCATTAAAACTGTGGTTTTGTGACGGATCCAACACCTCAAGCAGCGCTGAAGCAGGGTCACCGCGAAAATCTTGCGCCATTTTGTCGATTTCATCGAGTAAAAATAGCGGGTTTTTGACCCCAACTTTTGACAATGATTGTACAATTTTGCCAGGCATCGCGCCAATATAGGTACGTCTGTGACCGCGAATTTCTGCTTCATCACGCACACCGCCCAACGCCATGCGAATAAACTCACGCCCTGTGGCGCGCGCAATCGATTCACCCAGCGATGTTTTACCCACACCTGGAGGACCTACCAAGCATAGGATTGGACCTTTGAGGGTATCAACACGCGACTGTACTGCCAAAAATTCCAAAATGCGGTCTTTGACATCTTTTAGACCGTAATGGTCAGCATCAAGCACTTCATGGGCTTTGTTAAGGTCAATGGATACCTCGCTAGTTTTGTGCCACGGGGTATCTAAAATCCACTCAACATAGTTACGTACCACCGACGACTCAGACGAGGCAGCGGGCATCATTTTGAGTTTACGAAACTCATTTTCTGCTTTTTTACGCACCGCCTCAGGCAAGTCTGCTTCTGCTAGACGCTTTTCAAGTTCGGCAATGTCGTCATCTTCGTAGGTTTCGCCGCGTTCTTCATGCAGGTCTGAAAGCTCAGACTTGATGGCTTTCATTTTTTCGTTTAAAAAATACTCGCGCTGGTTGTTTTCCATTTGGCGGCGTACGGCTTCTTGGAGTTCTTGTTCGATGTTTTGCTCGGCACTTTGCTGTACCAAGTAATCGCTCAAGGCTTTGATATGCGCGCTTAAGTCATTGACTTCTAGGATATTTTGTTTGACCGATAGGTTGAGCGACACGCGCGTAGCAATAAAATATACCAATTCTTCGAGTGAGTCGATGCGTTCTGCCACGCGAATCAGCTCTCTTGAGTTGCGGAGGCGGTTTTCGGCGTATTGGCTAAACAATGCCACCAAGGTCTCTTTATGCGATTTTTGGGCATCAGTTTCTAAGTTAAGGTCAATCGGCGCGGGCGAAAAATTGGCAATAAGTACCTCATCATCTTCGCTATTTGATTCAATGGTCTCGAGTTTGGCGCGGTATAACCCTTCAATCAATACTTTGATGCAGCTGTCATCATTTTCGTGAGGCATGGTGTTGACCACGCGGCAGACGGTGCCGTATTCAAATAGGTTTTGTGCATCAATATCTTCTGATAATGAGTCTTTTTGGGCAAGTACAAATACTTGATTGTCATAGTCGCTTTGGGCAAGTTCTACTGCCTTGACTGACGGCGCCCTTCCCACAAATAAGGCAATTTGCATGTGAGGGTATACCACGACGTCACGCAGTGCCAACAGCGGTAAGCGAGTGGGTTGTTGTGATTGGGTTTCTTCTGTTAAAACATCATCTTGCATATTTGTCCCCTTATAACACAACCAGCGATTACTTAGTTGACCTCGCCCCATACGCCTGACTGCAAGTAAGGGTGGGTAAGCTTGATGGCTGGTTGTTTGACTAACATAATAAATGGAGTTAATGCCAAAAATTGCAAGATAGCCTTAAAAAATCATTTTGGGTGGTTAAAAATCATCGTGACTGTCATCGTGAACCTTTAAGAAGGTGTCGGCTTGATAAAGCAGCGTTGCTAGCCGCTGTGGGTTCATGGTTTGGGCGATTTGTTGGGCGCTAAGCGTGTCCGCCTCTTGTGAGGTTGGTGGATGCACTTTGTTGTCAGTTGCGGCGGGGGTTGGTAAATCAGGTGTTTGAGGTAAAAAATTTGTCATAGTGGGGGTTCGACTACATTCAAAGGATTTTTAACAGGGCTTTTTGACGAAGATTTGGTGGTATAACGCCGAAAAATAAGGCGCTGACTGGGCAAAACGGCGGCATCGAGTTTGACATCCCAAGGCTTGCTATCTAGCGCGGTGACTTGCTGAAAATCATACGCCCAGCCAATTTTTAGCGGTTTTTGCTTGGTTTTTGCCAAAGTTCTATCATAAAAACCCCCACCCATGCCCATGCGGTTGCCTTGTGCATCCACCGCTACAAGTGGCATAACTATCACATCTAGCTCACGGGCATTAATATAAGCGCCTGTTGCAGGCTGGCGCATGCCCAAGCGGTGGCGGGCAAGACGGGCGCTTAATAATCGGTGTGGTATAAACCGCACAAATACCAGTGGTTGATTGACACCTCGCACCACGGGCAAATAAACGTGATGACCGTGACGGTAAGCCCAATCAATAAGCGGTTGGGTTGGCATCTCCCCAAAAGCATCAACAAATAGTCCCACTTTACGATTTTTTTGGCGAAGCGCGCGGCAACAAAGGTGACTTAGCTGCCGCTGTGCTTGATAAGCCGCCAAAAAGCGCTGACGTTTGCTTAGCTGCAAGCGCTTACGGCGTAGGGTTTTGCGAAGGATTGTTGAAGCCTTGGGCAGATGCAACGCGGGGTTTGCCATATGATAAGGGTCGGTTAACGGTGGGCTATTGGTAGGGGGGCTCATACAGGCTCAAATGGGGTGGCAGTTGGCTAATTTTATCATGGTTGTTAACCTGATCACAGGGTTATTAAAGTGATCAAGATTACTGCTGAGTGGTGTTTTTAGCCATGGTAAACACAATAATCTACTAGGTGCCAGTAACATTGGTATGCTATAGTGACAGGCGATTGTCTGCCCGCATTATGCCATTATGTTATGTATAGGCGGCTTTGTTTTGATCTTCTACTGTTTATTGTTTGTTATATTGAGCGCTATCACGGCTGTCATGGAAACTTCAACCCCTCAAAACCCCCTTAGCAAAAACCCTAGCACGCTTGGCACGCCCACGCGCAATTTGTTGGTTGATCATGAGCGGCAAAGTTCAGGTGACTTTGTCAGTCAGTGTTTGGCAATTTTTCGTCAGCAAGAGCAAGTGGTTACGCATTATTTTGAAACCACACCGCCAAGCCAGTTGCTATTTTATATCGCCAGTAAAAAATCACAGTTTGTTGAAACCAAAACCTTGCAAGTAGCGCGTTATCTTAATATGCGTGATAATGCAGGGCTTTTGCCACTTCAGCATTTATTTAATCATTTGCATATTGTGGATGATTTGGTCATGTCCATTAACAATCATCTACCCCCACAGCGCCCCATCGGCTGGCAATTACTTAGTCAAAACAAAAATTTTATGAACTTGCCGACAGTGGGAGTAGCAGGCGATGCGCCTGACTATCGAGGTATTGAACAAAGCCTTGCTGCCACGGTGATTCAGTTTTTGGGGGTGGCTTGTTATCATCATGACCGTGGCTATTTTGTGGGTCATATTGTTGGGTATTTATTTAGCTGTTATTATTTTGCTCACTTGGGAATTGGCTATGCGGTGACCCCGCTCAAGTCTTTGCCACAAGCAAGCTACCCTTATCAGTCGGTATCGGTGACTCAATTGGTGCGCTTGCTACAAGAGCTTGATGAAACTCTCAAAACTCAAGTGTATCAGCTTGCCATCTACTGCGCCCAGATTAGTGAATATGCGCTAGAAAAACGCATTGAAAAGCTACTGATTACCGAGGTAAATAGCTTTAATAAACAGGCGCTTCGCGATGAATTATCTGTATTGGTACAATATGATTTAAGTGAAAAAGAAGCTTTGTTTCAACCTATTAAGCCGTTAAAATAACCGTCAGCATCACGTTTAGGGAGTCACA
>CALAPG010000412.1 GCA_937889485.1 uncultured Moraxella sp.
TAATCTTGACCAAACCGCTTTAACTTTGCGTTGCAAAACACGGGCGCTAACTTGACGGTTATGATAAAAATAGTAACAATATTTACATAAAGTTACATTGTAAGTTGATGGTATTTAGTCTTTTATCAATTTTTGTAAAGCAGCTTTGAGGGGCGCCCCAACCGTGACAAGCTCGCAAAGCTGTGCTATATTCTGCTTCGTAGATTCGTTGAGTTCACATTTCTTTACAGTGGTAACTTGTTGATTACATTGTAAATGCGTGTCGCCCTCACTTCCCAAGGGTTTGGTGAGGATCACACGAAATCGTACCTGCCCAAATCCACAAAAATAAGCATCATGTGCTTGTAGCATGGTCAGCAAGTTTTGCTGGTTATAGTTAAGATGGTTGGCAATCGTGTGGCTGTGAGTACTTACCACCAAACTTTGTTGTTCATAATCAATGACTTGTAATGTTGTTAGCAGTTCGGTGGGCAAAATGGGTTGCCAGGCTTGTTGGATGGTTTTGGTCAACTGCTGCAATTGTTGCAGTTTTTGCTGAAAGGGCAAACGATAATTTGCCAAACGTTCGGTACGAGAAGCCAGATAGTTGGTAGGTTTTTTCATAGATCAAAGCAACCCATTAATAAAATGTGAGAGTGGCGAATAGGTTTTTTATTTGGTTTTAGTGTAGGTGATTTTAAAGCCAAATTATAGTCATTTAAATCTTGCGATATCTCAAAAAAGCATTGATTTAAACCAAAGGATGTATGAATGAAATTAGCTCTTATTGCACTGCCTGTTGTTGCATTAACCACGATGAGTGTTGCACAAGCTCAAATTCTCTCACTCACCAATTCATCAAAATATAGCCACAAAGTGGTGCTAACAGAAGATGAGGGTGAAGACTATTATGTATCCTCTGATGCCGTCAATGATGCCATCAAAAACTTGAGCCAAGCAGCGCAGCAAAAAGAAGACCGCTTAGCGGTTTTTACCCAAAAGCTATCTACCCAATCAACCAATAATGTTATTACGCTATCATCATCGGGTAGTTATGTGGGCAACGGTATGCTGGCTGTGCGTCCTATTACTTCGTCGGCACGTATGAGCTCAGGTTTTGGCTACCGTGTTCATCCTGTGACGGGCAAAACCCAGTTTCATAAAGGTATGGACTTTGCCGCACCGATTGGCACACCTATCTATGCCACAGGCAATGGGGTGGTAACGTTTTCGGGTTGGGGCACAGGCTACGGACGTTATGTTGAGATTGACCATGGCAATGGTACCATGACGCGTTATGCGCATACCTCAGCCAACTATGTAAGTGTCGGCGATACCGTATCGGCAAACCAGCATATCGCAGATGTGGGCAACACGGGGCGTTCGACAGGCGCACATCTGCATTATGAAGTGCGTCAAAACGGTCAAGCCGTTAATCCACAAACCTACTTAGCGATGGCGCCTGCTCGTTAATCAAGTGATTGTGATAAAAAACTGGCAAAATAGCCAGTTTTTTTTTGAAGTTAAAATTTTACCCAATAGGCTTTATGGTGAAAATCAGGCGGTGTTGCATGATGGATCGCATAAAATATTGGGTGATTATCCGCATACAAAATAGCACATGGATTGATGCGCGTGATTTCTTGCACTTTAAACTTAGACGTTGCTAAAAATGCTAAACTAAACTGGTACACCAACTCCGAACCGATTTGCACTTTATGCCATTGGAAGGTTATGTCGGTGCTCTTTTGTGGTGGTAAACTCGCTGGATGACGGTAGCTATCAAACTCATATACCGCAAAACGCCCATCAACACTGGCATTCACTTCATAATAGTGGGCGTTAGTATCGCCCACAAATATCTCCAAGCAATTTTGCTCCCACAAATAATCGCTATGACGGGTATTTGCCCCATCAAATGCCGCGACCTCTAGGGTAGTAGGAATGTTGGTCAGAGTAAAAGTCACCTCCAAACAATTTTGCCGCGATGAGACACTGCCCTTAATAGTCGGGATATCGCCCATTAAAGGCGTGTTATCGGTATTAGGCAGTAGCTCAAAAGACATTAACTCAAAAACAGGGTTTTGGGCGCAAGATGGGGCACCAAAACAAGCTTGATGAAGGTGTTTTATCTCGTTTTGCGTCTGATTCATCTAAATTGTTGGCACCAATTTTAGCCAAATCTTACTAGATTAGACAATTTTGGGTTGGCGTGGGGATTACGGCGATACAGCAGGCAAACACGCCCAATGCTGGTAATCATCGTAGCATCGGTTGCCTCGGCAATCGCATGGGCAATACTGTCTCTGTCTTCTTTGCTGCCCGCTGGAATTTTTACTTTGATTAGTTCGTGGTCAGTGAGCGCACGCCCGATTTCTTCAATCACCGTGGGGGTGATGCCTTGTCCGCCAATCATTACCACAGGATTGAGCTGGTGACCAATGCCTTTTAAGTGTTTGATATCAGCATTGGATAATGAGGATTTTGCCATAATAGTCTAACAACCTTCAAAAAAATTAAGCGCTATTATAGCATACTAATACTGGCGCTTAGTGAATTGTAACATAGGTTGTCACCAAAATGGCAAGCCCAATACCTTAGGTCAGCCTGCATCTTCCGACTCATACCAAAATTTGAAAAAATCAATCAATCATGGCGCGCTAAACACAGGATAACTGATTGAAATATGTTAAAATAAGCGACATTTTGCGAGAATTTGGCAGAAATCGACCATGCCACTTCTCTCAAAAACCCAAAGCGTTCAACTTTCTTCACTTGATCGTAAAGCAACCGAGTAGACATCATTATGGCAACGCGTATTACCAACAAAAAACTTTCAAAAAGCAGCCGAGCGTGGATGAAAGAACACCTTGATGACCATTATGTCAAATTAGCACAGCGTGATGGCTATCGGGCGAGAGCGGCATATAAACTGCTTGAAATCAACGAAAAACTGCAGCTGATTAAAAAAGGCATGACTGTGGTGGATTTGGGCTCTGCCCCAGGCAGTTGGTCACAAGTGGCAGGCAAACTAGTAGGTGACAATGGCAAGCTGATTGCCTCCGACATTTTGCCCATGGATACCCTAGAAAACGTCACGTTTATCCAAGGTGACTTTCGTGAGCAGGCAGTGTTTGATGACATCATGGCGGCGGTCGCAGGCAAAAAAGTAGACGTGGTATTATCTGACATGGCGCCTAATACCTCGGGGTTTTCTGCTGTTGATCAGCCGCGCATGATTTATTTGTGTGAGCTTGCCATGGATTTTGCTGAGCAAGTGCTACCTGTGGGTGGTTCACTCATTATCAAAGTGTTTCAGGGTGAAGGCTCTGATGAACTGCGCAAAAACATGCAGCAACGATTTAGCAAAGTGCGTAGTATCAAGCCTGCTGCTTCGCGCGCGCGCTCCAAAGAGATGTATTGGATCGCCACCAAATAGCCCATCCCAACAGGCATACCATCATTGAACTTAAATTGACCAATTACAGTAAGATGTTTTTACCAGAAAATAACACAGATTTTGCTTGATAATGTCAATTTAAAACCATATATCATGGTATATTTAAAGTTTAATGTATTTTTTTAATAATTTGGTAATAACCGACCAACTTTTTTCTTACCAAGCATTGGTCAACAATTCTTGATTTAACTCCCCTAACGCGAAGGATGGAAAAACAACGTGAGCGACATGGTAAAAAATACCTTATTGTGGTTAGTTGTGATAGGGGTATTAGTGCTAGTCTTTAGCAATTTTGATACCCGCAATGAACCTGATAAGCTCAATTATTCTCAATTTGTCAGTGCTGTGGCAACTGACCAAGTGAAGAGTGTCAAAATTGACGGTGAGCAGATTTCTGGTGAAAAGAAAAACGGCTCAACATTTGAAACAGTTCGTCCTGCTGTCACAGACACCGAGCTGATGCCAAAGCTAATCAAGCATAATGTTGAAGTACAAGGCGCCGCCCCCGAACGCCAAGGGGTGATGATGCAGCTATTGATTGCCAGTTTTCCTGTGTTACTCATTATTGGTTTATTCCTCTTTATCATGCGTAATATGAATGGTGGCGGTGCTGGTGGTGGACGCGGCATGGGCCCGATGAGCTTTGGCAAATCCAAAGCCAAGATGCTCTCTGAAGACCAGATCAAAGTGACCTTTGCGGACGTAGCAGGGTGCGATGAAGCCAAACAAGAAGTCACCGAGATTGTGGACTTTTTGCGTGATCCAGAAAAATTCACCAAACTTGGCGCGACCATTCCGCGCGGTGTTTTGATGGTAGGACCACCAGGAACAGGTAAAACCCTGCTTGCTAAGGCGATTGCAGGCGAGGCAAAGGTACCGTTTTTTACCATTTCAGGCTCTGATTTTGTGGAGATGTTTGTGGGTGTGGGTGCCAGCCGTGTCCGTGATATGTTTGAGCAAGCCAAAAAAAATGCCCCATGTATCATCTTTATTGATGAGATTGATGCGGTCGGTCGTCACCGCGGTGCAGGCATGGGGGGTGGTCATGACGAGCGTGAGCAAACCCTAAACCAGCTATTGGTTGAGATGGATGGGTTTGAAGGCAATGATGGCGTGATTGTGATTGCCGCCACCAACCGTGTGGATGTGCTTGACAAAGCCTTGCTACGTCCAGGGCGTTTTGACCGCCAAGTCCAAGTTGGGTTGCCCGACATCAAAGGGCGCGAGCAAATCCTTCGCGTGCATATGAAAAAACTGCCTTCGACCATTGGCGTGGATATTCGTTCATTGGCGCGTGGTACCCCAGGCTTTAGTGGTGCACAGCTTGCCAACCTTGTCAATGAAGCAGCCCTGTTTGCGGCGCGCAACAACAAGGCTAGCGTCGATATGAACGACTTTGAAGAAGCCAAAGACAAGCTATATATGGGTCCTGAGCGAAAATCCATGGTACTGCGTGAAGAAGAGCGCCGCGCCACTGCCTATCACGAAGCAGGACATGCGTTGGTGGCTGAGATGCTCCCAGGCACCGACCCCGTGCATAAGGTTACTATCATGCCGCGTGGCTGGGCATTGGGGGTAACTTGGCAGCTGCCTGAGCACGACCAAACCAGTATTTATAAATCAAAAATGCTCAATGACATTGCGATTTTATTTGGTGGACGTATTGCAGAAGAAGTGTTTATCAACCAGCAATCCACTGGCGCATCTAACGATTTTGAACGGGCTACCAAAATGGCACGTGCGATGGTGACCAAATACGGTATGTCAGATGCCATGGGTGTGATGGTATATGAAGAAGATGAAAACCAAGGCTATTTTGGTGGGTCATCTCGAACCATCTCAGAAGCTACCCAACAAAAAGTAGACGACGAAGTACGCCGTATATTAGAAGCACAGTATGACATTGCCCGCGCTTTGATTGAAGGCAATGCCGACAAAATGCACGCCATGGTCGAGGCACTGATGAAATGGGAAACCATTGACCGTGACCAATTACAAGATATCATGGCAGGGTTACCACCGCGTGAGCCCAAAGTGTATCAAGAGCCTAGCCGCATCAATTTTGATAAACCTGCCAACCCACCGTCAGGTGGCTCAGGATTGACGCCGCCGCCTTTGCCTGCAATGTAATTGATAAAAAAATAAGACCGTTATCAACTGATAGCGGTTTTTTTATTTTTGGCTTACAATGGCTCAAATCATTGGTCAGTCATATGGTTCTTCTCATGCAGCTTCACGCCATTCCCAAGTTCTCCATCAATTATCAGCAGCGCACGTTAGATTTGTCGCGGCCGCATATTATGGGCATACTCAACGTCACCCCCGATTCTTTTTCTGATGGTGGTCAGTATTACCAGTTGGATAATGCGCTGCGCCACACAGAAAAAATGATTAACGAAGGTGCGACCATTATTGATGTGGGTGGCGAATCAACGCGCCCCAATGCCTGTGCGGTGAGTGAAGAAGAAGAAATCGCGCGGGTGGTCAAGGTAGTTGAAGCCATCTGCCACAATTTTGGCACACAGGTTTGGGTATCGGTGGATACCAGTAACCCCAACGTGATGCGTCTAGCCAGCCAAGCGGGGGCAAGTATATGGAATGATGTACGCGCGTTGACCAGACCCAATGCCATTGCCACCGCTGCGGCGCTTGGTATTCCTGTCATGCTGATGCACATGCGCGGCGAGCCGACCACCATGAACCAGCTAGATAGCTATCAAGATATCGTGGCAGATGTCATTACTGAGCTGCAAGCGCGCGTTGATGCGGTTATCGCAGGCGGTGTCAAACGCGACAACCTTATTATCGACCCAGGCTTTGGTTTTGCCAAAAACCACGCCCAAAATTTGATATGGCTCAAGGAATTTTATCGGTTACATACCTTTAATTTGCCTGTCATGGTGGCATTGTCACGAAAACGCTTTATCGGAGAAGTATTAAAAACAGCACAATTGCCACATGAAGCCAGCGATAGGGATATTGCCAGTATGGTGGCAGCGTTGCTGGCGGTGCAGCAGGGCGCTTGTATTGTCCGCACGCACAATGTGGCAGCGACCAAAGCGGGACTTGCAATGTGGCAAGCAATGAATCAGCACCCATCATTTTTATAAGGAATTAGTATGAGCGACACCCAGCCAGAACCGACCCTAGAACAGCGCAAAGTCATCTACCGTGCCAGACGCGGTTTAAAAGAACTGGATTATTATTTTGACCCTTATGTACGCACCCATTATTTACAAGCGGAGGCTAGTGAGCAGCAAGTATTTGCCGAACTGGTCAAAGAAGAAGACCCTGATTTGCTTGATTGGTTTTTACATAATCATCCCACCAAACCTGAATTTGCCGAGTTAATCGCCAAGCTCAAACGGCTACAATCCGCGCACTGATAAAGCGATACCTTCACGGATAAAAAGGGCAACGCATTTGGCAAATAATGATGTGATTAACATAGATGCTTGGCTACAACCAAGCCGCTTTAAGCGCTGGGTTTGGGGGCTTTGTGGTGTAGGATTTGGGCTGATGCTTGCCCCGCTTGCTTTAAGTTTTCATTACCAATTATTAGTTGCGGTGCTGGCAGCGGTGTTGATGTGGTTTGGGCAAATCTTTAGCCATCATCTCATCGCGTGTGCCACACTGACTCAGCACCAAGCCAGTCAAAGACCGTATGGCGCCAGCAAACGCACGGCAGAACGTTATCAGTTTTTATCTTGGCAATTGCAGTTGGTACAGGGGCGTTTTTTGATACCTTGGCAGCAAAAGCAGGATATATGGCACGCCACATTGCTAACAGTATCAGACGTAGGGGTGGCGGTGATTTTGCAGTTTGCCATTAGCCAGCCATTGCCAAAAACAATCAAAATCATGGTGTGGCAAGACCAAGTTGACCAAGAAAACTGGCGGCAGCTAAAAATACTAGCGCGATAACAAAACTGGCATATAAACGTTGCTAAAGGTTGCTACAATAAGTTTAACCATGCTGTTTGTGGGGGGATTTATCCACGACTTGCACGGTTTTCAGCGTTTGCTCGGTTTTTAGCGTTTAATAGATACAACATACCCATTAAATAGGAAGAATTTTATGAGCTTATTGACCAATCTTGTTACCCAAATTGCCACCAATGCCCTACAAAATAAAATGGGCGGTCACATGCCGCACGCTGCAAACCCCCAAGACAGTATGGGCGGGCTTGGTAGTATTTTGGGTGGGATGCTAGGCGGTGCTCAGACGGGCAGTACGTCATCAGGGGTCAATCTCAATAACGGTTTTGGTTTGGATGATATTATTGGTATGGCGATGAACCAAAACCAAAGCAGTACCGCAATGCCGCAAGGCGGGGTATTAGGTCAAGTGCTAGGCAACGTGTTAGGCGGTGGCATGGGCATGAATTCGTCCTCATCTAGCCAAGGCGGCTTGGGTGGTAAGGGGATGCTAATGGCAGCGTTGTTACCTATAGCATTGATGTTTATTCAGCGAAATGGCGGATTATCAGGTGCATTGAATAAAATTCAAAACATGGGTTTTGGGCAACAAGCCAATTCTTGGATGAGTGCAACTCAATCCAATCAGCCGTTAGACCCTAATGCTATCAGTCAATTGTTTGATAACAACGAGCTTGCGCAAGTGGCAGCACAGACAGGGGTAGACCAAAACGTGGTGCGTGAAGGGTTGGCCCAATTATTGCCGCAAGTGTTTGATAACCTAACCCCACAAGGTGATACCCAAACCGAACACCAAGCCAATGACGAAATCAGTCAAATTTTATCGCAATTGTCACAATTTAAGGGTTAACAGGCAGCGGATGATCATGGACGCCGTTTGAATGAGTGGCACTGTGATGATCATTAGTTGTTTTCCAAAAGCCAGTGGTGATACTGGCTTTTTTTATTTGCCGTATAATAATAAGAGGTAACGATACCAATGACACTCAAAAAAAAACCCGCTGACCCAAATGGCGCC
>CALAPG010000413.1 GCA_937889485.1 uncultured Moraxella sp.
CAATAATAAGCGGCGCGTCTGCGGGCACAAAATAGAGCGCGTTGGCCATCACCAGCCGCCACGGGGGCACAAGGCCCGCATCCAGCGCAATGGGCGCGCCAAGGCGCACCAGATCCCCAGTGAGGGCATCGGGCGTTAATCCGTCCAGATCATCATCGGCATCCACGCCAAGGGCGAAATCGGCTTTAATAGCTGGATATAAGGGGTTAATACTTTGGACAATAAGGGCGAAATACCAATCAAATAACCCAACGGCAACGCTACCAACACTGCAAGCAAGTACCCTACTAGCACCCGCCCCAATGAATAGCCCAGTTGTAGCCCAATGCCTTTATTATTTGGACCTTTGTCATAAAATGGGTCAGATAACTGCGTCCACACCAACTTGGCAAACTTGGCAGGGGTCGGAAAATCCGATGGCTTATCAGGAATAGTTTTGCCATCTTCGGACAAATCGCCGACCAAAATAGCGTATTCTTTTTGCTGAGGTGTGGCATAATGTGGCACTTGCTTGGGTTTTGCTGACCCCAAAAACCATACCACAACAATCAGCATGGCAACGGCAATCGACACAATTAGTGGTGCGTGTGGCGACATAGGTTTCTTCATTTTGACCCCCTACAGACATGAACGATATAATTAAAATTTAGAAATAACAGCAATAAAATGCCCTGTTGAATGGCGTAAATCGCCAACCATCACACCAACTTTTTAATGGTAAATTGATTGACATATTGCTCTGGCTGTCTTGGGTCAAACGGTTTGCCCATGACACTAAAGCCTTGATAATCATCGTGATGAAGATAATCGAGTCCCAACTGTGCCATTTGCTTTTTGGCATCGGTGAGCATCATCACTTTTTCGGTCAAGTCTTGGTAATTAATATGTGAATTGATATAGCCCCAGCGTCGCATTTGAGTGAGCATCCACACCCCCATCGAGTACCATGGCATGGCGTCATAACCTGTGCGATTTGGCACGTTTAGGATATGCCCATCTCCATCGGCAAAATGCCCTGTTAGCACTTGGCGTACCACGATTTCAGGCTGATTCAGGTAGCCAGCTGTCGAAATAACTTTGGCAATCTGTTGGCGATTTTCACCTTTATTGGCTTCGACGGTCGATTTTAAAA
>CALAPG010000414.1 GCA_937889485.1 uncultured Moraxella sp.
CTGCCTTTCAATACAAAGCCATGGATACCCAAGGCAAAGCGCATCAAGGTATTCTTGAGGCGGATTCTGCAAGGCTTGTCCGCCAGCAACTGCGTGAAAAAAACTGGCTACCCATTGAAGTGGCACCTGTACAAAAGACCCATGCCACCACCCGCCGCTTTTGGCAAAAAGGGATGGGCGCTTATGATTTAGCGTTGATTACAAGGCAGTTATCGGTATTACTTGCCGCTGCCATTCCCATTGAACAAGCGTTGCAAGCGATTGCCAAACAAAGTGAAAAGGCGCATATTAAAGCGCTGATGCATGGGGTGCGCGCCAAAGTTCTAGAAGGTTATAGCCTCGCTGCCGCGTTACAAGAGTCGGGCAATTTTCCCGCAATCTATATTGCCACCATTGCGGCAGGCGAGCGTTCTGGGCATTTGGATTTGATTTTGAACCAACTGGCAGATTACACCGAAAATCGCTTCGCCATGCAAAAAAAAATTCAAGGTGCGATGGTGTATCCTATCATCCTGCTGATCATGGCAGTGGCAGTGGTAGTCGGTTTGATGACCTTTGTGGTGCCAAAAATTGTCAAAGTATTTGAACAATCAGAGCAAGCATTGCCGTGGATTACCCAAGTGGTGCTTGCGCTATCCACCTTACTAACTCAGTGGTGGTGGCTACTGATAACGGTGCTTGTGGCGGGGTTGTGGTTATTGATCAGATTTATCAAAACCACGGCAGGCAAGGCAAGTTTTGATAACATGGTACTCAGACTGCCTATTTTTGGCAAATTATCGCGTAGCCTAAATGCCGCCCGCTTTGCCAGCACCTTGGCGATTTTGGTACGCTCGGGAGTGCCCTTGGTGGAAGCGCTCAGCATTGGCGGGGCGGTCACTACCAACGGGCAGATTCAGCGTAGCATTGAGAACGCCACAGACAAAGTGACCCAAGGGGCAAGCCTGTCAAGCCAACTCGAGCGTAGTGATTATTTTCCCGCCATGATGGTGCAGATGATTAAAAGCGGGGAAAACTCAGGCGAGCTTGATAACATGCTCACCCGCGCCGCAGCGATGCAGCAAAATGAAGCCACCACCATGATTAGCACGTTATTGTCACTGCTTGAACCATTGATGTTGGTACTGATGGGTGTTATGGTGATGACCATTGTCATGGCAGTGATGTTGCCTATTATCAATATGAATGATTTGGCAGGCTAATAACGCTGGCTCATAGCCCTCTATAGCCGCCCAAGCAAAAAACTTATAATTTTAGAAAAATGGAAGCTCAATATGCGTTTTTTTAATCAACCTCATCCCTCAAAACTTACTTTAGCCCACCGCCAAACCCACGCAGGCTTTACCTTGATTGAAGTGATGGTAGTGATCGTGATTTTGGCAATCTTGGCGGGTCTGGTGGTGCCAAAAGTGGTGGGTCAAAGCGACAAAGCGCGCGTCAAAACCACAGAAACCGCCCTTGCGACCACTTCTAATGCCATTGATATGTTTAAAGTAGATAATGGGCATTATCCCACTACCCAAGAAGGATTAAATGCGCTGATTCAGCCACCACAAGGGGCAAAAAACTGGCCAGAAGGCGGCTATGTCAAAGGCGGTTTTCCAAAAGATGGCTGGGATAATGAGCTACAATACGTCACACCTGGTAGCGAGGGCAGAGCCTATGATTTGTTTTCGCTAGGTGCCGATGGTAAAGAAGGCGGCGAAGGACAAGACGCCGATATATTTGCAAAATTATAAATCGTTCTACAAAGGCTTTCATACTATTATGATGACATTTACCCCCAAAACCCCTTATCAACGCGCAAAGCGCTGGCACCATCCTATTTTGATGGGGGTGATTGGCTGGGTGTCGTGCGTGAGCTATCCGCAAGCTCACGCGTTAAGTCTTAGCGATGTTTTTGAAACAGCAGCGAACACGGGCAATGACAACATAGCCACCAAAAAACCGTTGCCCGCGGCGCAAGCATTTCAAGTGACCCCTTTGCTGCAGCAAAACAAGTTAACGGTGCAAGTGACAGTCAAAGACGGCTATTATGTTTATCAAAATAAATTTAAGCTAGAGCTACCAGCGGGCGTTACCGCAAGTCCGCTACAGTTTAGTGAAGCGCCTAGCTATGTCAATGACCCAGATTTTGGGCGCGTGGCAGTATTTGAACAGCCTGTGACCGTAACCACGGTGCTATCTAGTTCAACAGCGATAACAGCACAAACAGGAACAATAAAATGGCAAGGTTGTGCCAAGGCAGGACTGTGCTACCCGCCAGAAAAAACCATCTTTAGCATTGCTCAGTTATCGCCCACCAATCTGCCCCCCACCCAAAAACCAAAATCCTCTATAGCTGCCAAGCCCGCGATTGTCGCCTCGGTGCCGCCCACTGTAACAACGCAGCCTGAGCCTGCCAATGTGCCCCCCGCAAAAGCTGAACAAAATAGCGAGGCAACCAGTACCACCTTTGTGCAACAAGCAGCGCCTTCTGTGGCAAGTTCTACCCAGTCGCTAGCAAGCGTGGTTGCCTCAAGCGCTGCTGCGGCGAGTAGTCCAGCCGCCGTCATTGCCGCTTCGGTGGCAGATAGCGCGCCTAGCCTAGCTGCCGAGCCCATGATCGCGGCACCGTCCCAAGCAACACAGGACCCATTTGGGCTAAATGATCACCTTGGTTTGGCGTTACTGCTACTGTTTTTGGCAGGGTTGGGTTTGGCGTTTATGCCTTGTGTGCTACCCATGCTACCCATTGTTGCCAATATCGTGGCGCGTCAGCATAACCCTTCTGCCAAAAAAGGGTTGATGCTCACAGGTAGCTATGGGCTTGGGGTGTCCACCAGTTATGGCGTATTAGGGGCATTAATTGCCGTTTTTGGGCAATCTTTGGGCGTATTAAATTGGCTACAAAACCCTGCCGTCTTACTCACCTTTGCAGGTTTGTTTATTGTGCTTGGTTTATACATGATGGATGTTCTGGCAATACGGCTGCCACTGTCATGGCAAATCAAGCTGCAGCGTTTGGGGCAGGTCGGTGAAAACCGTTTGGGTAGCCTCAGTGGTAGCTATTTGGCAGGATTTTTTTCGGCGTTGGTAGTATCGCCTTGTATTTCAGCCCCACTTGCGGGCGCATTGGCGGGCGTGGCAGCAATTGGTAACCCTGTCATTGGTTTTTTTGCGCTATTTGTTATGGGTCTTGGTCTGTCCACGCCGCTGATTATTTTGGGTGCCACACAGGGCAATTTCATGCCAAAAGCGGGCGACTGGATGAACTGGGTAAAAATGGGTTTTAGCCTGTTATTATTTGCAGTCGCCCTATTATTGATTGAGCGTGTTTTGCTTTCTACATGGATGTTGGCGCTTTGGGCATTGTGGTTTGCGGTAGTGGCAGTATGGGCGTGGGGTTGGCAAGGTAAAGGACAACTCCTTAGCAAAGCAGTGGCAGCGGTATTGATGCTTTGGTGTGCTTGTTTGGTGGTGGGCATGGCAAGTGGTAGCCAAGACAGTTGGCAGCCACTCAATCAGTTGACAAAATCTAGCCCTAGCGCCCAAGCCAGTTTGGCGTCAACGGCAGCGCCCAGCACAATGATCAAAGTGAGTAGCCTAGCGCAGCTTTCGCCTTTATTGACCCAATATCCTCAAGTGTTGGTAGATGTCAGTGCCGATTGGTGTATTGAGTGTCGTATTATGGACAAAAACTTATTTGCCGCTCCGCCTGCTGCCCTTAGCAACTGGCAGGTAATCAAACTTGATGTAACCGACAACAATGCCGATAGCAAAGCTATCTATGAAACCCTCAAAGTATTTGGGCCACCTGTGCTATTGTATTATCAAAATGGTCAACTGGCTGCCAGACAAAACGGTGAAGTCAAGCGTCCCCAATTTGAGCAAACTTTGAGCCAACTCAACCAATCTTCTATCACCACAGTAAGGTAACATTGCGTATGTACCACCGCTTCACCCTATTAGATGCCCGCCTATTGCTTGCGCTCACTGTGCTAATCACAGGCTGTACCCCAGATGCCAACCCCCAAGCAGTGGCAGCCACCAAAACCGAGGCGCAAAACCAACCTATCGCCAAGCGCCAACAAACTGTCCAACAAAGTGTCCAACAAAGTACGACTTGCCGCAATGACCGTATTTATCAAGCCTACCAAGCACAAAACCCCAACCAAAAAATCCAAGTGTTAGGCTGTGGCGAAGTGGTCAAACTGCTCAAAGATGACAACGACGGTAGTCGCCACCAAAAATTTTTGATCAAACTTACCGACTATCCCAAGCTTACCTTATTAGTGGCACATAACATTGATCTAGCACCACGCATTGATAACCTCAAGCCGCACACCCCCATTCAATTTTACGGTGAATACATCTACAACCCAAAAGGTGGGGTGATACATTGGACACACCACGACCCCGCTAGTCGTCATCAAGACGGGTGGCTTATGTACCAAGGCAAAAATTACGGGTAAATATTTGTCGAAAAATTTTCCTCGTCTTCTTCTTAAAAAAATAGCCATTTTTGAATAAAAAAAGTGGCTTAACAACTCATAATCAGCCATACCGCATGTAGTTTTGTTGTGACTAAGCAGTCAAGTCAAGTGAAAAATCATAAGAGTTTTGTTAGCCTAACGTCACAATAATTTGGTATCATGAGTGATATTTATGATAAAAGGCCACTTTATGTCACAGCTTTTTGCCTCCCGTCCGTCTTATTCTTGGGTGTTTTGTTCTGCCCTGACTTTTGTCTCAGCTGCCCATGCCATGCCCACGCCAGTCAAAGCCGCATCCGACAGCACCACGGCAACCAACAATAAACCCAGTGGCTTATTGGTAGAAAAAGATAAGTTACTTACTTGTTCAAAAATTAGTGACAACACGGCACGGCTAGCGTGTTTTGATAAAGTTACCACAGGTAGTATCGAACCCACCAAAAAAGCACCCCTTGACCTGGCAAAAACCGTTGAAGTGAGTCTAAAAGAAGGTAAAGCCGTGGCGGTTTTAGCCCTTAATCAACCCACAGAGAGCGCTTTAGATACCACAGATTCTCAATCCGACCTAGAAGAAGACATTGTGGCAGATGCCCAAGACAACGACATCTTGCAGGAAGTGGGTATTACCAAAGCCGATATAGAGCAATACACACCGCTTAGTGTATTGTTTGACTTGGATAAAAATGATCCAAAAGGTATTTTGACAGTACGCCCACACTTACCCATGTATGTGATGCCCGTTTGGTACAATGCCACTCCCAACTATGATATTCATTCGCCCAATCAAAAATCGGTTGTTGCCAATCATGACGCCTTACAAAATCTAGACACCAAAATGCAAATTTCGTTAAAAACCAAACTTGCTGAAGATGTGTTTGGTACCAATGCCGATGTGTGGGTAGGCTACACCCAACAGTCATATTGGCAACTATACAATCGCCACTCTAGACCCTTTAGAAGCTCAGATTATCAGCCAGAGATTTTTTTGACCCAACCTGTCAAAGCCCAATTACCGTTTAATGGCACCCTAAGATTACTAGGTGCAGGGCTGGTTCATCAGTCAAATGGACAATCTGATCCACTATCACGTTCTTGGAACCGCGCCTATGTGATGGCAGGGACAGAATGGGGCAACTTAACCGTGATACCTCGCCTTTGGCTTATCGGCAAAGAGAGCAACAAAGCTTCAGATAACCCTGATATTGGCGACTACATGGGGTATGGCGATATCCGTTGGTTATACGGGCTAGACAACCATAGTACGGTGGGCGGTGTGATGCGCTACAACCCAAGTACCCACAATGGCGCGGTACAAATTGACTATGCCTATCCTTTGACAGGTGGCATGAAGGCTTATATTCAGCTATTTCATGGCTATGGCGAAAACGTTCAAGACTATAACCATAAAAGTACCAACGTGGGTATCGGGCTTATGTTCAATGATTTTAAGGGGTTATAATCGCCAAAATGCCGCAAAGCTGCATTCCCCGATGGTGGCAACTGCCTTTTGCCAGTGCCTTAACTTACCAAGCTTTGATGGGCAACCGCTGTTATTTATGCAGCATATCTGCCTGCCAGCCAGTGAGTGCCGGCCATATTCAGCGCGCGCATCGTCATTGGTTTAACCGTCAGCGCTATCTGTGTGAAGCCTGCCATCAGCGTATTCATTGGCAAGCGGCTCACTTTGACCTGCATTTGCCAACCCAATCACTCAAAGGCGTGGCAAGTGCCAGTTATAGTTACCCCCTAGATGAAGTGATGCTAGGATTTAAAAATAGCCAACAACTCCATGGTCTTCCTGTGTTGGTACATGCCATTCGTCAGCTACAAGTACCCACAGGATGCCACGCCAAAAACGCGCTGATTGTACGTGTACCCACCACCAAGCAGCGCCTACAACAACGCGGTTTTGACCCACTGGGTATATTGACCGCATATTTGAGCTTTCATTGGCAGATACCCGTATTTGACGGTGTGTACCGCCTTGATAGACCCCATCAGCAGGGGCTTAGTAGAGAAGAACGGCTAAGCAATATGACAGGGGCTTTTTTTTTGAGCCATCCGCCGCCTGTTAAGCACCTTATTTTATTTGATGATGTGGTCACCACGGGGGCAACCATGGATGAGCTAGCGCATACCTTACTGGCAACGGGTAAAAACCACACTTTATTCGCCAGATCTGTGCTTCATGGCATCTAAACTTGCAAATATCGGCTATAATGGCAGCTCAGCGTATAAATACTGACACGGTAAAAATCTAACTAATTGATAATAAATCTAAATTTTTTATATGGGTATGATTCTTGCAGCAATTTCTTATTAATTTGATAAATGGCGGTTTGATACCTAAAAAAAATGGCTGGGATAAATAATGAATAATCAGTATAGACAACCTAACCAAAACGCGGGGTTTACCTTAATTGAGCTGGTCATTACCGTGGCTATCATCGGGATTATTGCCGCCATCGCTGCGCCCAGTATGCAAACGCAAATTCAACAAGCAAGGGTCAAAGATGGGATCAATGTCCTAGAAACCGCCATTAAAGAAGCGCGCACACAAGCCATTATTATGCAGCGTCCCACGCGCTTGGTACTAACAAATACCAGTGCTGATAAAAGAGCCACAATTTATTTTGTCAAAAAAGCGACATCAGACCCTGACGAGCAAATTGCCAACTATGTCCTCAATAAAGATTTGACCATTACGAC
>CALAPG010000415.1 GCA_937889485.1 uncultured Moraxella sp.
TGCCGCGGACCACACGTCCCCAATACCCGATTTCTAAAAGCCTTTAAACTCACCAAAATGAGCGGCGCGTACTGGCGCGGCGATGCCAAAAACGAGCAATTACAGCGTATATATGGCACCGCATGGGCAGATAAAAAAGAGCTTAAAGCCTATATCCAGCGCATTGAAGAAGCCGAAAAACGTGACCACCGTAAAATCGGCAAAGCGCTTGATTTATTTCACATGCAAGAAGAAGCTCCTGGTATGGTATTTTGGCATGCCAATGGCTGGACCATGTACCAAATCCTTGAGCAATATATGCGCAAGGTACAAAAAGACCACGGCTATCAAGAAATCAAAACCCCGCAAGTGGTTGACCGCAGTCTTTGGGAAAAATCAGGGCATTGGGGCAACTATGCCACCAATATGTTCACCACGGCATCAGAAAGCCGTGACTTTGCCATCAAACCGATGAACTGCCCTTGTCATATCCAAGTGTTTAACCAAGGCTTAAAATCCTACCGTGACTTGCCACTGCGCCTTGCTGAGTTTGGCTCTTGTCACCGTAATGAGCCGTCGGGGTCACTACATGGCTTGATGCGCGTGCGCGGTTTTGTGCAAGATGATGCCCATATTTTTTGCAGCCAAGCGCAGATTCAGCAAGAAGTCGCCGACTTTATCAAATTGACCTTAGCGGTATATGATGACTTTGGCTTTAATGATATCCAAATGAAACTCTCCACACGCCCCGAAAAACGCGTGGGCAGTGATGAAGTTTGGGACATCTCAGAAAAAGCCTTAGCCGATGCCTTAGATAGTGCAGGGCTTGACTGGCAGTATTTGCCAGGCGAAGGTGCGTTTTATGGGCCTAAAATTGAATTTAGCCTAAAAGACTGTTTGGGTCGGGTATGGCAATGTGGTACGATTCAAGTTGACTTTAACATGCCAGAACGTCTTGGTGCGGAGTTTGTCAACGAAAAAGGCGACCGCGAAGTGCCTGTGATGCTCCACCGCGCCATTTTGGGCTCGTTTGAGCGCTTCTTGGGTATGCTGCTTGAGCATTATGCTGGCTGGATGCCTGTGTGGCTTGCGCCTACCCAAGTGGTGGTGATGAACATCACCGACAACCAAGCCGATGCCTGCCAAGCGATTGCTGAGCAGCTCAATGCGGCAGGCTTACGCGTCATCACCGATTTGCGTAATGAGAAAATTGGCTTTAAAATTAGAGAGCGCACCCTAGAACGCATTCCTTATATGATTGTCATGGGTGACAAAGAAGTAGAAAGTAACCAAGTCAACGTCCGCACGCGTGAAGGCGAGAACCTTGGCGTCATGAGTGCCGAGGCATTTATTGAATTGGTGAACCAAGCAACCGCTCAAAAAGGGCGCGTTATATCAAAAACAGCGTAGGAGTAAGTATTATTAAGAGTTCAAATCGTTTAGACATCAACGAGG
>CALAPG010000416.1 GCA_937889485.1 uncultured Moraxella sp.
CAGGTGTCTTCCATTTTACAGCCGTTCCCCAAACGACTGGGCGGACAATACGCCAAGGCCAAAAGCCAAATCGTTGGCTGGCATTATAGTTAATGACGACGTTACCACCGACTTGATGTGCACGCTCAGCAAAACGCGGATAGAGTTCAACCACGCTGCCATAAGTGCCTTTAGCGACTTTGATGCGCTTTTTGATTTCAAATTGAGTTGAATCAGGTGTGCCTTTGATTGCGCAAACATGAAGTGCTGGCTGAGTTGTTGCTACTTATTTTAGTCGCGATTGGTTGGATAAATTTTGTTGAGTTATAAAGTTTTAAAATTATAAATAGATTAAAAAAAGACCGCTTACGCGGTCTTTTTTGGCTTAATTTAAAGATTAAGCAGATTGCTTAACAGCATCTAAAAGTTCGTTTTGGCGAGCTTTAAGTGCAGCTGGTAGGCGTTCACCAAGTTTGTCGAATAGTTCAGTATGGCTTTCAAGCTCTTTGATCCATTGATCTTTGTCTTGAGAAGTCACAAGGTCAAACTGGGCTTTAGTGAAGTCAGAACCTGTCCAGTTCAACTGTTCATAAGTTGGAACTAAACCAATTGGTGTTTCAACTGCATCAGCACGGCCTTCACAACGGTCAATGATCCACTCAAGAACACGCATGTTTTGACCGAAACCAGGCCATACGAAGTTGCCTTCAGCATCACGACGGAACCAGTTTACATTGAAGATTTTTGGTAATTTGTTACCAGCAGCTTCTGCTTTAGCGCCAACTTCTTGACCAAGTTGTAACCAGTGACCGAAGTAATCAGCCATGTTATAACCAGCGAAAGGAAGCATTGCAAATGGGTCACGGCGAACAATACCTTGTTGACCAACAGCAGCAGCAGTTGTTTCTGAACCCATTGTTGCAGCTTTATAAACGCCATCAACCCAGTCAAAAGCTTCAGTTACTAAAGGTACTGTATCTGCACGACGACCACCGAAGATGAATGCAGAGATTGGTACACCTGCTGGATTTTCCCAGTCAGCATCAATAGAAGGGCATTGACCAGCTGAAACTGTAAAGCGAGCATTTGGATGAGCCGCTTTTTCACCTTCAACGTGAGGCTGACCTTTCCAGTTGGTTAAGTTTGCTGGAACTTCTTTAGAAAGACCTTCCCACCAAATTTCACCGTTATCTGTTACAGCAACGTTCGTATAGATAACATCTTTAGTTAATGTCGCCATACAGTTCGGGTTGGTTTTGGTATTTGTACCAGGTGCAACACCGAAGAAACCCGCTTCTGGATTGATTGCATATAAACGACCATCTTCACCTGGTTTGATCCAAGCAATATCGTCACCTACAGTTTCAATCTTCCAACCTTCATAACCTGCTGGTGGAATCAACATAGCAAAGTTGGTTTTACCACACGCTGAAGGGAACGCCGCCGCCACAAAATGTTTTTGACCTTGTGGATTGGTCACCCCCAAAATCAGCATATGTTCGGCAAGCCAACCTTGCTCACGACCCATAGCAGAAGCAATGCGTAGTGCTAGGCATTTTTTACCTAATAAGGCATTGCCACCGTAGCCTGAGCCATATGACCAAATTTCGCGGGTTTCTGGGTAATGTACAATATACTTGGTATCGCTACAAGGCCACTTCACATCTGCCTCACCCGCTGCTAATGGTTTGCCAACACTATGCACACAAGGGACAAACTCACCATCACTGCCTAAAATATCATAGACCGCTTTACCCATACGCGCCATGCGTTTCATGTTGACCACTACATAAGGCGAGTCAGACAGCTCAATACCAATATGCGCGATTGGGCTACCTAATGGTCCCATGCTAAAAGGAATCACATACATGGTGCGTCCACGCATACAGCCTTCAAACAGACCTGACAAGGTTTGGCGCATCTCACTAGGTTCTGCCCAGTTATTCGTTGCGCCAGCATCGGTCTGGTTTTGGCTGCAAATAAACGTGCGACCTTCAACCCGTGCCACGTCAGTTGGGTCAGAGCAAGCAAGGTAAGAGTTTGGGCGGTGTTGCTCATTGAGTTTGACCATGGTACCTTGGTCACACATTTGTTGCAGTAAACGCTGGTCTTCTTCCTCAGAGCCATCACACCATTCAATGCGGTCTGGCTGGGTCAGCGTAGCAATCTGTTTTACCCAATCAATAATGCCTTGGTGTTTGACAAAACTGGGAATATTATCAAATAGTTGAGAAGAAATAGTTGACATGTCACACTCCGAAGTGATCTCTTAACGCTAAAAAAACAAAAACCACCAGTAAGCAGGCTTACTCGTGGTAACAATCATCAAAACAATAATCAAAAAATGGTACAAGGCGCCATAAGTTAAATGCGCAACAAAATGGGGTCAATATAACCAAGAAAAACGTCAAACTGGCGTTGGTAAAACTGGTGAATTTTTTTCCCGTCACGGTGCCTTTAGGCTTACAAATTATGGCAAGCCCAATGAAGGGTGGTAACATCAAAAAAATTGTACTAGCAAAGTTTCGCACAGCTATTTTTTTACGTAATTTAATGAGGCTATTAAACCACAATTTCCAAAAAAAATTTAGTCATATTTTACAAGAAACACTACATATGCCAATTTTTATGCAAAACAGACGATTATTCAAAAAGAAGTTTGGTTGTAGTTGGTGGGTAGTTGGCACTGGGTGAACCACGTTCACCCAATACACTGGGTTTGTTATGGGTTCAGTTGCTGGGCGGCACTCATGGCAAAATAAGTCAAAATGCCATCGGCACCTGCGCGGCGAAAACCCAATAGACTTTCTAAAATTACCGCATCGGTTAGCCAGCCGTTTTGAATGGCTGCCATATGCATCGCATATTCTCCTGAAACTTGATAGGCATAAGTTGGCACCCCGAAGGTGTCTTTAACTTCTCGTACCAAATCTAGATAGGGCTGCCCAGGTTTGATCATCACCATGTCCGCGCCTTCTTGAATATCGAGCGCCACTTCATGTAGTGCTTCGGCACGGTTGCCAAAATCCATTTGGTATTGTTTTTTATGACCGCCTTTGAGGTTGTTTGCGCTGCCCACGGCATCACGAAATGGCCCGTAGTAGGCAGAGGCATATTTGGCAGAATACGCCATAATTGCTGTATTAATAAAGTTTTCGCCATCCAACGCTTGGCGTAGGGCTGAAATACGTCCATCCATCATGTCGCTAGGTGAGATGATATCGGCGCCTGCACGGGCATGGCTTAACGCTTGCTTTGCCAAAATCTCTACCGTGACGTCATTCATTACATAGCCGTTATGGTCGACAATGCCGTCTTGCCCGTGACTGGTATAAGGGTCTAACGCCACATCGGTCATGACCACCATGTCAGGCAGCGCGTCCTTGATGGCTTTGATAGCACGGCAAGCCAGTCCATTTTCATCATAGGCATGTTCAGCGTGCAAAGATTTCAGGCTTGGGTCAATGACAGGAAATAAGTCGATGGTGGTAACGCCAAGGCTCAATAAGGCTTTGGCATGCTCAATTAATAAATCAATACTTAAGCGCTCAACCCCTGGCATGCTAGCAACCGCTTGGCGCTGGTTGTGACCATCGAGTACAAAAACGGGGGCGATAAGGTGTTTTGGCTCAAGTGATGTTTCTTGCACCATGGCACGGATGTTGTCGTTATAGCGCAGGCGGCGCAGACGGGTATTGGGAAATGAGCGGTTGAAGGTATAACTCATATTGACCTCTTTTTATCAAACAGCAAAGAAATTTTATAAGGATAATGGTTTGAAATTTGCTAAAATAGTGCATTTTTTAAAAGGTTATTTTATCACAATCTAGGAGGGCTCAGTGACTTTAAACCCATCAAATAATGCCATTTTTAATCATGAAGACTCGATTGATCGTGACAATACCGCTATTGACAATGACGAGCATTCAGACCTGGCTAGTGAGTCACAGCTACAGTTAGACCAAGATGTTGACCACCATGCCATTGCCAAACCTTCAATAGAAACAATCGGTCATCAATTAGCAGCAATTATGGGGCAAAGCCCATTTGTGGCACATACGTTTACCCGTTTTCATTACGAAGATGGCAAAATGTGTGGCAAAGTTGATGCCAATCCGGCCTTGATTGGTAATCCCAATTTTCAAATTTTACATGGTGGTATGACAGCGACGCTGCTAGATACCATTGGCGGGCTTGAGGGAATGATTGAAATTTATCGGCGCAATCAAGGGACGTTTGAGGAGCAAACCAAAAAAGTCAAACGCTTGGCAACGGTGGATTTGCGGGTGGATTATCTGGCGCCTGGTCGTGGTAAATCTTTTATCGCCACCGCGGAAGTGATTCGCATGGGGCGCAAGGGCTGTACGACGCGCATGATGTTGGTTAATGATGAAGGCAAGGCGATTGCCCACGGCATTGCCAGTTACGCTTTCTAAAAAAACCCACCTTGTTGTGGGTTTTTTATGATGTTTTTAGGGTGGGTTTTAATGCCTTGGTGTCTCTGCGGTATCGGACTGTTTTGGCGTTAGTACACGGTTGATTTTTTGACTGACGTTTTCATATTTTGGGGTAGGGGTGACAAGCGCCACATCACGACTTACCCCACCGCCTAGCGCTTGATATAGCTGAATTTGGCTAATAAGCTGTGATTGTTGGGTGTTTAAAATACTTTGCTGTGCGTTATAGATGGCTCGTTGCGCATCTAATACCCCTAGATAGTTGTCTAATCCCGCCTTAAAACGCGCTACTTCAATTTGATAGTATTTTTGATTTGCCGCCAAGGCGCGGTTATAAGATGCCAGTTGCTGATCAAGGGTGGCACGCGTGGCAAATACTTCATTGACATCGTGAAAAGCAGTTTGGATGGCTTTTTCATAATTCACTACCGCCGCATTTTGGCGGATTTGTGCCAAATCCACATTGGCGCGCAAACGCCCTGCGTTGAAAATCGGCACACTGATGCTGGGCACCAAGCTCCAGATGCCATTGCCACTGCTGAACAATTGATTGAATTCGTTGCTGGCTGTGCCCACGCTGGCGGTTAAAGCGATGCGGGGAAAAAATGCGGCGCGGGCGGCCTGTATGTCTGCATGTGCCGCTTGCAATTGGTGTTCGGCGGCAATGATTTCAGGGCGATTGAGCAGCAAATCCGATGGCGTACCCGCTAGCACGGCTTGGCTGACAAAGTGTTGCGTGTCCAAGCGGCCTGTAACATTGGATACGGGTTCTCCCACCAATACCGCAAGCATGTGCATATGCTTGTCACGCTGTTGCTGCAATTGCTGCAGCAAGGTATCAGCGTTGCTGAGTAAGGTTTGCGCCTGCACATACTCGGTTTTCGCCCCCGAGCCCACTTCAAAACGGCGCTTGAAGATGCGCACCGATTCTTGAAACGTGGCGCGCGACTGTGTGGCCAAGGCAATGCGTTCATCCAATTCCGCCAAGGCCAAATATTGATTGCTCACTTGGCTCATGATGCTGTTTCGCACAGCCAAGGCATTGGCCTCGCTGGCCCATTACTTCGGCCGCATTCAGGCATTGTGGAAGCCGGTGGCGACCGAAGAGGCGTTCGAGATCGTGCGCCGCCGGCTGTTCCAGCTGGTCGATGCCTGGCTCGCCGGC